>NZ_QHLL01000002.1 GCF_006864535.1 Campylobacter sp. MIT 12-8780 | reverse complement strand
TATATTGTTTGTTATTTTCAATTTATTGTTTTTAAAAATGAAAAAGCATTATATCAAAAAAAAAAAAAACGAAAGGGGGAGTTGGGGAGTTTTTGTGAAAAGTTTGGGGAAAGATAAATAAATTTGAAAAAGTTTTGAATTTAAGCTTGATTTTGATAGAATTTATAAATTTTTTACACAAAAGAAAGGCTTTGTATGCTTTCAAACCTAATTTGCAAATATAAAAACGGCAATTTAATCTTACAAATCTTCATCGGCATCATCGCTGGTGTGCTTCTTGGGGCATTCTTGCCTGAGTTTGTGCCTTATGTCAGTATTTTGGGCGATTTATTTATAGGAGCTTTAAAGGCTATCGCGCCTATTTTAGTATTTATACTCATAGCAACCTCTCTTTGCACCAAAGACTTTTCTCAAAGCAATCACAAAATGAAAAATATCATCTTTTTATATATCATCGGCACTTTTTTAGCTTCAGCAAGTGCTGTTGTTATAAGCTTTGCATTCCCTGTTGAGCTTGTTTTAAACGGAGTTGAAAAGGCGAGTAATTCTTCGCCTGAAAGCATAGGTATGGTTTTTAAAGACTTGCTTTTTAAGATCGTTGATAATCCTATCAATGCCCTTGCAAATGGCAACTACATAGGCATTTTAACTTGGGCTATAGCCTTTGGTATGGCGATGAAACATTGCTCAGCTCACGCTAAAGAGCTATTTGTTGATATCAATCATGGCGTTTTAAAGATCGTTAAATTCATCGTCAAACTTGCTCCTTTTGGTATCTTTGCTTTAGTGGCTCATTCTATCGCAAGCACTGGCGCAGCTGGCTTAATCAGCTACTTAAAGCTACTTGTAGTGCTTGTTTTGACTATGTTTTTTGTGGCTTTTGTCATCAATGCTCTCATCGTTTTTATCGTTACGAAAAAAAATCCTTATCCACTCATCTTTATCTGCCTTAAACAAAGTGCGGTTTTTGCCTTTTTCACACGAAGTTCAGCTGCAAATATCCCTGTAAATATGGCGCTTTGTGAAAAGCTTGGCGTGGATAAAAACTTATATGGAGTTTCTATCCCCTTAGGAGCTACGATAAATATGGCTGGAGCAGCTGTAACCATAGCCGTTTTAAGCCTTGCAGCAGCTCATACTTTGGGCATACATATCAGCCTTTTTGAAGCTATACTTTTAAGTATAATCGCTACTTTTGCAGCGTGTGGGGCTAGTGGAGTAGCTGGAGGCTCTTTGCTTCTTATCCCTCTGGCTTGCTCTTTGCTTAATATTGACTATGATATCGCTATGCAAGTGGTGGCTGTAGGCTTTGTTATAGGCGTGATACAAGATAGCGTTGAAACAGCCTTAAATAGCTCAACTGATGTGCTTTTTACGGCGATTTGTTCTCAAAATGAGCTGAATTTAAAGATATAGGAGAAGCTATGAGACACCTCATCACGACAAGGGATTTTAGTAAGGACGAGGTTTTAGAGCTTTTTAAGCAAGCAAGTGAATATTTAGATGAAAAGCCTAGAGCTACGCTTAAAGGCAAGAGTATCACAACTATCTTTTTTGAAAACTCTACGCGCACACTTTCTTCTTTTGAAACAGCGGCAAAAAGACTTGACGCTAAAGTTTTGCGTCTTGATGTTTCAAGATCAAGTTCAAGCAAGGGCGAAACTCTCTTTGATACAGCTGCAAATTTAGACGCGATGAATCCAAGTGCCATAGTGGTGCGTCATCAGCACTCTGGAGTGCCTGCTTCTTTGGCAAAATATGTTCATTGCCCTGTTTTAAATGGAGGCGATGGCAAGCACGCTCACCCTACTCAAGCCCTGCTTGATCTTTTTACTATCATGAAAGCATATAATGGCGAGGTAGAAAATAAAACTATCATTATCGTTGGAGATATCAAAAACTCAAGAGTAGCTGCTTCAAATATAGAGCTTTTGAGTCGTTTTGGCTTAAAGATCATCTTAGTTGCCCCACCTCATTTTATGCCAAATATCAAGCTTGAAAAAACCTATAAGCTCAAAGACGCCATAGATCAAGCTGATATTATCATGAGTTTAAGAACGCAAACTGAAAGACACCAAAAACAAATGTATGGCTCTTTAAAAGATTATGCAAATGATTTTTGTATCACTAAAGAACGCATTAAAGATAAAAAAGTCATCATCTTACACCCTGGACCAGTGCATAGAAATATAGACATTAGTGATGAAGTATTAGCCGATCCTCGTTCTTTGGTTTTAAAGCAAGTCAAACACGGCGTAGCCATTAGAATGGCGGCTTTAAAAAAACTTATCTTAGAAAATGAATAAAGGAAAAATGATGAAAGAAAATTGGAATTTAAAAGATTTATTTAAAACTGAAAATGAGCTTGAAAAAACTATACAAGAGACGCAACAACAAAGCAAAGCTTTTAAGCAAAACTATGAAAACAAGCTTGAAACGCTTTCTTATCAAGACTTTGAAAAAGCCATAAAAGAGTATGAAAGCCTTTTAATCAAACTTGGTAAGATCATGACTTATGCATATTTGAACTTTGCAAGCGATACAAGCAAGGGTAGCTTTTTAGCAAAATGTGAAAATGAATGCAAGCAAAGTGAGGAAAATTTACTCTTTTTTGAACTTGAGTTTTGCGAACTAAATGAGACAAAAAGCAAAGAATTTGCAGCTCGCTTAAAAGAATATAGCTTTTATCTCAACAATCTTTTAAAAAACAAAAAACACAAACTCAGCCAAAAAGAAGAGCGAATCATCTTAAATCTTTCTAACACTGGAGCACAAGCCTTTTCAAGACTCTTTGATGAAAGCCTAGCAAGACTTAAAATCCCTTTTGAAAACGAGCTTTTAAGCGAAGAAGAAATACTTTCTAAAATGTCAAATGCGGATAGAAAAGTGCGTAAAAAGGCTGCAAAAGCCTTTAGCAAAGTGCTTGAAAAAAATGCCCCACTTTTAACTTATATCTACAATATGATAAAAACTGAAAGGGCAAGCATTTGCAAGCTAAGAGGCTTTAAAAACGCCGAAGAATCAAGACATCTAAGCAATCAAATTTCACAAAATAGCGTTGATGCGCTTATAAACTGCACAGAAAAAAACTTTGATCTAGTGAGTCAATTTTATAAAAAGAAAAAGCAAATTTTGGGCTTTAAAACATTAAAAGATTATGATAGATACGCTCCTATTGGCAAGGATATTAGTATGGAGTTTAGCGAGGCAAAAAGCATAGTTTTAAAAGCTTTTAAGAATTTTAGCCCTACTTTTTTTGACATAGCTAATGAAGCTTTTGAAAAAGAATGGATTGATATTTACCCAAAAGAAGGCAAAAGAGGTGGGGCATTTTCTCACTCAGCTACGCCAGATACGCACCCTTATGTTTTGCTTAATTATACCAAAAAAAGACGCGATCTTTTTACTCTTGCTCATGAGCTTGGACATACCATACATCAAAAACTTTCTTATAATGTAAGCTATCTTAATCAAGACACACCCCTAACTACAGCTGAAACAGCTTCAGTTTTTGCTGAAATGCTTGTTTTTGATCTCTTAAAAAAAGAGCTGAAAAAAGATGAGCTTATAGGGCTTTATGCAGCAAAGATTGAAGACATTTTTGCCACGCTTTATAGACAGATCAATTTTACCACCTTTGAACGCAGGATTCACGCCCACGAGGATGAACTTAGCACAGAAAAGATCAATGAAATTTGGATGCAAGAAAGCAAAAAAATGTTTCAAGATAGTGTGATTTTAGGAAAAAGATATGCTTCTTGGTGGTCTTATATCCCACATTTTATCCATAGTCCATTTTATTGCTATGCTTATGCTTATGCGCAACTTCTTGTTTTGGCTTTATATGGACTTTATAAGAGCAAGAAATGCGAAAATTTCACCCAGCTTTATATCAAAATACTATCTTTAGGAGGTAGCAAAGATCCAAAAGAGCTTATTGGCATGTTTGGCTTTGATATAGAAGATAAGCATTTTTGGGATATAGGCATAAAAGAGATAAAAAAACTTGTTGATGAATTTATGGAGCTTGAATGAAAATAGAAAATTTCCTTGCTAATGCTGATTTTGTAAAGCTTATGCAAAAACATTGCTTTGAGATTATCAAAAGCTTAATGGCTCAAAAAAGTGAATTTGGCGTAGTTGCAAAGACAAAATTTATCGATTTTGATCCACCTTTGCCCGAGCATTTAGATCTTAAAAAAAACCCTTATGCTTTATTTGCTTTGGCTGGTTATACCTTTGAAAGTATTGAGCTTGATGAAGAGCAAATCACCTTTCACGCTGGTTTTGGACTTGATGACTTTGCTACTTTTGTAAGTATTGATCTAGGAGCGATCACGCAAATTCAGATCGAAAACGATGTTGTTTTTGTGAATTTTTCTCATTATGAAAGAAAAAAAGACGATAAAGAACTCACTCAAAACTCGATCAATATCTTTCTTAAAAATCCAAAAAACAAAGCCAGCCTTAAAAAATGAAACTCTTTGAAGGGCTAAATGAAAGCCAAAAAGAAGCTGCAAGCCATCTTGAAGGAGCTATGCTTATCCTAGCTGGAGCAGGCTCTGGAAAAACTAAAACTATCACCACTCGCCTAGCTTATCTAATCGATGAAGTAGGCATTGACGCAAGCCAAAGCCTAACTTTAACCTTCACAAACAAAGCTGCAAATGTGATGAAAAGTAGAGCCTTAGCACTCATTCAAAAACAAAAGCTTGCTAGTCCCTTGCTTTGCACTTTTCATAAATTTGGGCTTTTATTTTTAAGGCTTCATATAGAAAAACTTGGGCGCAAGAATGATTTTTTAATCATTGATAGCGAGGATAAAAAACGCATTGTAAAAGAACTGGTTAATGAAGATAAAAAGCTTTCAAGCACAACTTTGAGTGCATATATCTCAAAGCTTAAAAACGAAGCTACAAGCGTGGAGGATTTTTTTAAAGACTTAGAACTCCTTAAAAACCAAAATCCAAACCCAGCCGCTCTTGAAGAACTCGCACGGGTGTATAAACTCTATGAGGCTTTTTTACTGCAAAATAATCTTGTGGATTTTGATGATTTATTGCTTTTAACAAGTCAAATTTTAAATGCTGATGAAGTCTTTAAAAAAGAGCAAAGTAGGCATTATCAATACATAATGGTTGATGAGTATCAAGATACAAATGCCTTACAATACGCCATCTTACAAAGTCTTTGCGCAACACATCAAAATATAGTCGTTGTGGGCGATGATGATCAAAGCATTTATGCATGGCGTGGAGCAAGGATAGAAAATATTTTAAATTTCCAAAAGCAATTTGATAAGGTTAAGCTCGTTAAACTAGAGCATAATTACCGCTCAAGTTCTCAAATTCTAAAAGCTGCAAACACCTTGATAGCCAACAATGAAACAAGGCTAGGAAAAACACTCATCAGCACCAAAGATGAGGGCGAAGAAGTGCAAATCATAGAAAATTTTGATGAAAAAGCTGAAGCTAGTTATATCGCTTCAAAGATCAAAAAACTTCTCTTACAAGGCATAAAAGCAAGCGAAATCGCCCTACTTTACAGAGTAAATGCCCTTTCTCGCTCACTTGAAGAAGCTTTTATGCGCGAGAAAATCCCTTTTAAGATACTTAGCGGAATTCGTTTTTATGAAAGAGCTGAGATTAAAGATATGATCTCTTATCTTAGACTTATTCACAATCCTCACGATGACTTTTCATTTAAACGCATTATCAACCGCCCAAAACGAGGCTTTGGCAACAAGGCTTTAGAAAAACTTGAAAATTTAGCCAAAACTCAAAAAATCTCGCTTTTTCAAGCCTTACAAAGCACACTTGATACGAATTTTTTCAGTGCAAAGCTCAATGAAGAATTAAAAAAATTTGCAAATGAACTTCAAGGCTTGCGTGAATTAAGCCAAAACACAGATTTAAAGACTTTATTTGCAAGTTTTGAAAAAAGCTTTGGCTTAAAGGAGTATTATGAAAACCTCATTGATGGCGAGGATAGAGTGCAAAATATGGACGAGTTTTTTGCTAGTCTTAAAGAAAAAGCAAGAGATTATGAAAGCCTAGATGATATACTCAATGAAATTTCTTTGCTTAGCGATCAAGATGATTTGGAAGGTGAAAGTGTTTTTTTGATGAGCATACACGCAAGCAAGGGGCTTGAGTTTGATTATGTTTTTATCATAGGGCTTGAGGAAGGCTTTTTTCCTTTACAAAATGACATAAACGAGCTTGAAGAAGAGCGAAGGCTTGCGTATGTAGCCATCACAAGAGCTAAAAAAGGCTTATTTTTAAGCTATACTCACTCAAGATTTTTTAGAGGCTCAAGAGCACAAATTCACAAAAGTAGATTTTTAGATGAAATCACAAATGAAAACAAAGATAAAAAAGAAGAGCCAAAAAATGCCGAATTTAAAAAAGGCGATTTAATCAAACACAAAATTTTTGGCATAGGCAGGGTTATAAGCGTATCAAATAAAGGCGAATTAAAACTTGGTATAAATTTTGGCGGTATAGAACGCACCTTGCTTGCTTCTTTTGTGGAAAAAATTTCATGAATAAACTTTTTGTAGCATATAAACCAGCAAATATTAGCTCAAACGCCTTTTTAAGCACCTTAAAGAAAAAATACAAAGTCAAAAAAGCAGGCTTTTCAGGCACGCTTGATCCCTTCGCAAAAGGTGTTTTAATCATCGCTTTTAACCAATACACCAAACTCTTCCGCTTTTTAGACAAAACACCCAAGCGTTACAAAGCGACAATCTGGCTAGGAGCAAGCTCAAAAAGCCTTGATAAACACAACATCACAGAATTAAGCTTGCCTTTAGCCTTTAGCAAAGAGCAGATCAAAAACGCACTTATCAAAGGCGAGCTTGAGTTTATCCCACCGCAATTTAGCGCAAAAAGAGTGCAAGGAAAAAGAGCTTATGAGCTTGCCAAAAGAGGCGAAAAAGCTGAGCTTAAAACATGCAAAATGTATATTTATGAGTGTAAAATGCTGCATTATATGCACCCTTTTTTAAGCATAGAACTTAGTGTTAGTGAGGGTGCGTATGTGCGTTCATATTGTGAGATTATCGCTTCAAGGCTTGGCGTAAAAGCTACTTTAAGCGCACTTGAAAGGCTAAGTGAGGGAAAATTTGTATATAATGATGAAAAAAGCTTAAATGTGCTAGAATACTTAAATTTAAAACAAAACTCGCTTTTGGATATAAATAAGCTTGAAAATGGCACAAAAATCAGTCTTGATGAGCTTGAAATTCAAGATGAAGGCGAGTATTTTATCGAGGATAAAGACTTTTTTAGTGTGATTGCTATCAAAGATAAAAAGGTAAAATATCTTTTAAATAAGGTGGAAAAATGTTGATTTTATCAAGAAAAGAAAATGAAAGCGTACAAATTGGCGAGGATATAGAAATCAAAATCATTCAAGTGAGTAAGGGCTATGTTAAGATAGGCATAGAAGCACCAAAGTCTTTAATGATACTAAGAAAAGAGCTTATCGCACAGATTAAAGATGAAAACCTACACTCTATCATCAGCTCTGATATCAAACTTGATGATCTGAGTCAAAAGTTAAAGCAAAGCAAATGAAAGCATACGCTAAAGCAAATCTTTTTTTAAAACTTGTTGGACTTGATGAGAGAAATTATCATCTTTTGCACTCTCGTTTTATCTTACTTGAAGATTTTTTTGATGAGCTTTTTTTAAGCACTGAAAAATCAAAAACCGGCTTTGAGCTTATCAGTGATTTTTACTGCGAGGATAATATCATTTTTAAAGCTTTTAACGCCCTTTGCAAGGCTGGCTTTAAAAATGAGCTTGAAGAATGCTTTAGCAAACACAGCCTCAAACTCATCAAAAATATTCCTCAAGGTGGGGGACTTGGCGGAGGAAGTAGTGATGCAGCTTGTTTTTTAATGCTGATGAATGAAACTTTGAATTTAAAAATTCCTCAAGAAAAACTTATGCAAATTGGCTTTTCTTTAGGTTCTGATGTGCCGTTTTTTTTAAGTCAGTATAAATGCGCTCATGTCAGTGGCACGGGGCAGTTTATCACAGAGTTTGAAGATGATTTGCCAAAACTTGAGTTTATTTTTCCAGCTATAGAGTGCAAAACCCCTTTGATTTATCAAGAATTTGATCACAATCCACATGATTATAAAGCCAATGAAAAGCTTGCCTTAAAGCTTCTTACGCTTAAAAATCATGAGCTTTTTGAGTATAAAAATACAGAGCTTAATGATTTATTTACTCCTTGTATAAATTTGTATCCTAAAATGCTTTCTTTTATGCAAGAAAACTTTTTTTTAAGTGGTAGTGGAAGTAGCGTATTTAAGGTGGTTTGATGAAGATTATTGCGCGCAATAAAAAGGCTTTATTTGATTATGCCATACTTGAACGTTTTGAAGCTGGAGTGGTGCTTAAAGGAAGTGAAGTTGTGGCTTTAAGGGCTGGCAGAGCGAATTTAAAAGATTCTTTTGTAAGAGTGATTAAGGGCGAGCTTTTTTTACTTAATGCTCACATTGCTCATCTCAGCACAACAAATTCACATTTTAAACACGAAGAAAGAGGAGCAAGAAAGCTTTTAATGCATAGAAAACAAATCGACAAACTTTTTGGCAAGGTCTCACAAGATGGCTTAACCTTAGTCGTTTTAGAGCTGTATTTTAACGCTAAAAATAAAGTCAAAGCAAGCCTAGCCTTAGCTAAGGGCAAAACCTTGCATGATAAAAGAGAAGTTTTAAAGAAAAAACAAGCTGATCTTGAAGCAAGAGCAGCTTTGAAAGGGATATAAATTTGAAAGCATCTTATGTAAAAGCCTTATTTTTAGGCATATTAAGCCTTTTTTTCATCGCCTGTGAAAATCAAGAACAAGTGCAAAATGACTTTTTGTTTGATGAGTATCAAAAAGGCGATGAGATCACCTTACAAAGCGTTAATGGAGGCAGTAAAACTCTTGTAAGAACTCAAAATGGTTTTGTTATCAAGGGCGAAGAAGAAAAGATTGTCATGCTTGATTTTTTTGGCACTTTTTGTGCGCCGTGCAAAGAAGAAGCAAGCCACTTAACGCAGCTTTGGAAAAATAATGCTAAGAATTTTGTTCTCATTGGCTTGACGCATTTTGAAAGCGTGAGTGATGAAGCTGTAAGGCAATTTGCTCATGATTTTGGAGCCTTTTATTTTTTAAGCAATTCAGATCAAAACGCAAGGATCATCGCTCAAGCCTTAAAAGATATAAATTATCAAAATATGGAACAACTTCCTTTTAAAGTCGTGCTTCAAAACGGAGAGTATCAAGACTTAAGCGATTATTATAACAATGCTAAAAGTGTGAAATTTTATCTTGGTAAGGTTCCAACCGAGCTTATGCAAGAGGATTTAAACACAATCAAGGAAAAAAATGCCAAAAACTGAAAGTCTTGAAAAGCTAGAACTTAGCCAGCCAAAGATGTTTAAGCTTTTGCTTTTAAATGATGAAGTTACGACTATGGACTTTGTGATCGAAATTTTAATGGATATTTTTCATTTTGATTTAGACGCTGCAAATCGCCTTATGCTTGAAATTCATTATCAAGGAAGCGGAGTGTGTGGAGTATATACTGAAGAGATCGCCCTTTCAAAACAAAAACAAGTTGAACAGGCTGCAAAAATAGCTAATTTTCCACTTCAAACAAGGATAGAAGAAGAATGAAATACCAAGAAGATTTGAAAAAATACCTTGCTAATGCCAAGCACCTCAGTGCGATTAACCGCCATGAGTTTGTAACTTGCGAGCATTTGCTTTTTGCTCTTTTAAAGCTAAGTCCGGATTTTAAAGAAATTTTTGAAGAATTTGCAGACGCAGATTTTGACGCCCTAGAAAATGAACTAAAAAACCATATAGCCCAAAAAAATCAAATCCTAAACAAAGACATAGAACCCATAAATTCAGTTGTCTTAGATGATATCTTACATAAGCTTGACACAGAGCCAAAAATTATAGACTTCCTTGAAGAACTTAGCAAAGATGAACGCACTTATTCTAAATTTTTGCTTGAAAAACACGCTTTAAATTTAAACAAAATCGAAGAATTAAAAACTCAAAGCGAGCTTGAAAATCTTAAAAACTTCACCACAGACTTAACCGAACTTGCCACCAAAGGCAAGCTTGATCCACTCATCGGCAGAAGCTTTGAGCTCGAAAGAATGGTGCAAATCCTCTCGCGTCGCAAGAAAAACAACCCTATCTTAGTAGGCGAAGCAGGCGTTGGTAAAACAGCTATCGTTGATGGTTTAGCCTTAGCCATCACTCAAAAAAAAGTTCCACAAAACTTAGCAAATGCAAGGATTTTTAGCCTTGATATCAGCTCTTTGCTTTCTGGCACCAAATACAGAGGCGATTTTGAAAAACGTCTTAAAGATATAGTAAGCGAACTTCAAAAAATAGACAACGCCATCTTGTTTATCGATGAAATTCACACTATGGTTGGCGCTGGAGCAGCAAATGAAAGTCATACTGATATGTCAAATTTACTTAAACCCGCTCTAAGCAATGGCACACTAAAATGTATCGGTGCAACAACTTTTATGGAGTATAAAAACTCTTTTGATAAAAACAAGGCTTTAAGCAGACGCTTTGCAAAGATTGATGTTGATGAGCCAAGCAAAGAAGAATGCTTGCAAATCCTAAAAGGCTTAAGAAGCACTTATGAAAAATACCACGGCGTGAAATTTGATGATGAGGTGCTACAAGCTTGTGTAGAGCTTGGAAAGAAGTTTTTTACAGATAAGTTTTTGCCTGATTGTGCGATTGATCTGCTTGATGAGCTTGGGGCTTCTTTTAAGCTTGAAAAACGCAAAGCTAGCAAAGCAAGCCTAAAAGATCTTGAAAACACACTTGCTAAAATGACTCATTCACATAAGGTTTTTGAGCTTGATAAGGCAAAATTGCTTAAAAATTTAAGCGCTAATCTCAAAAAAGAAATTTTTGGACAAGATGAGGCTATAAGCTCACTTTGTGCGACTTTAAAACAAAGCTATGCTGGCTTAAAAAACGCAAATTCGCCAAAAGGTGTATTTTTATTTACCGGCTCAAGTGGGGTTGGAAAAACTGAGCTTTGCAAGGCTTTGGCAAAAAACCTAGGGCTGCATTTAGAACGTTTTGATATGAGTGAATATGCTGAAAAACACGCTATTTCAAGGCTTATTGGAGCTCCTGCTGGTTATGTGGGTTATGAAGATGGTGGGCTTTTAAGTAATGCGGTGCGAAAAAATCCTTTTAGCGTGATCTTATTTGATGAGATTGAAAAAGCTCATCCTGATCTTAGCAATACCTTTTTGCAGATCTTTGATAATGCAAGTTTAACTGATAGTAGTGGCTTAAGGGCTGATTTTCAAAACACCATCATCGTTATGACTTCAAATTTAGGCTTAAAAGAAAGCAATGAACTTGGCTTTTTAAGCAAGCTTGAAGAAAAAAGCTCAAAGGCTGTGAAAGACTTTTTTGCGCCAGAGTTTTTAAACAGGATCGATAAGATCATTCATTTTAATGATTTAGATGATAGTGTGCTTGAAAAGATAGTGCAAAAAGAGCTTGATGAGATCAGTAAAAATCTCAAAAATATTAGCATAAAAGCAGATAAAAAGCTTAAAATTTATCTCGCTAAAAAAGCCTATAAAAAAGAATTTGGCGTACGTCTTTTAAAACGCGTTATTGCTGAAGAAATAGGCGAAAAACTCAGCGATGAGCTTTTATTTGGCAAGCTTAAAAACGGCGGTTTAGTTGAGCTAAGGCTTGGCAAAAATGACACAATCGAGTTTGTATTCTAAGCTTTTAAACGCCCCTAGTGATGCGCCGGTGTTTTTAACTCCGCACTTAGAAAGTGATTTTTTGCTTAAAGCTTACCGCTTTGGGCTTTTTCCTTGGACGAGTAATCCTACAACTTGGTGGTGTCCTGATCCTAGAATGACGCTTTTTCCAGCTGATATTTATAAACAAAAAAGCCTCAGACGTTTTTTCAAACACTATGAGTTTAAGCTTGATAAAGCCCCTTTAAGGCTAATCAAGCTATGTGCAAGCACAAGAAAACGCACTTGGATTGATGATAATTTTTTAAAAGTCTATGAAGAGCTTTTAAAACAAGGCTTTTTGCACTCCCTAGAAGTCTATGAAAAAGACGAACTAGTGGGTGGAATTTACGGACTTATCATAGGCAAAGTGTTTTTTGGTGAAAGTATGGTAAGTCTTCAAAAAAATGTCTCAAAACTAGCCATGATAAAGCTTTGTGAGCTTTTAGAGCCTTTTGAGTTTATCATTGATTGTCAGGTGCATAATCCACATTTAGAGTTCATGGGCGCAAAAAACATCGCAAGAAAAGACTTTCTTAACCTTTTAAAAGAAAAAGTAGATCAAGAAAGTGGCTTTGAAAGCTTTAAAGACCTACTAAAGTAAAATGAAATAAATCCAAGCTACTCAAATTTTACTCACACAAACTCTACAAAACTTACCAAATAAGCTTTTAATCAAGCCTTGCAAGCTGACTTTGAAAAAAGGCGTGATCATAGCTTTGAGGGAAGTTAAAGGCTATAGCTTTGTTTTGCCTTTGGCTTAAATGTTTTAAAGCTTCATTGAGGTTTTTAAACATAAGCTCACAGGCACTAAAGGCTAAAGCCTCTATCTCAAGCCCACCACTAAGATAAATCAAAGGCATTCTAAAACTCTTGCTTACATCGAGTTTAGCTTCAGTATCATTTAAGCTTAGCTTGATATCTAAAGGGCTGATGTGTTTGAATTTATAACTTGCTGCTAAATCCAAAAAAGTTTTCATATCTGGCAAAAATGCCCCACGAGCTAAAACATAAGCGTATTCAAAAAACTTAAAGATATCTGAACTAGGACGCGGCGTATCATCGTAATTTGCCTCTATAAAAGCATAATTTTGAGCAAATTCTTTCTTGTATGTTTCAAGCAAAGAAGCCCCAAGTTTGTTTTTAGCGATATTTGCAAGCACAAGCTTAACATTGCTTTCAAACTCAAATTTCAAAAAATCACAAGGCTCATCATCAAGCCCCTTATACAAAAGCCTTGTCTCATTATCAAAACTTAAAATCACTCTTTTATCATCAAGCGTGCTTTGAATTTGTGCTTTATCAAGACTTGTAGAGCCTTTTTTATCGCTATTTGCAAAAGAAAAATCTACATAAGAAGTAAGGTTTTTCATCGGTTCTTCATAAAAACCAAATTCATCCCAAAAATTCGCCTCAGAACAAGCCATACAGCCATGTCCGCCTTGCACAGGCCACGAAGTTTTAGCATTGAATTTTACTTTTGGGCAGTTATTATAAGTATAAGGTCCCTTACAGCCTACCTTAAACAAACATGCCCCACTTTTTGCAAGCTCATCATCAAATTTTTGAGCAAAAACTCCAGCTTCAAATTTTGCTTTTCTTTCGCACATATCGTGCAAACACTTGCCATACGCCCATTTTGGACGATTTTTTTCATCTAAATTTGGTAGAGTTTGAAAAAGTGCGTAAAAGCATAAATTTGCAATGATATTAATATCACTTGGCGGACAGCCCGGCACTTGCACGATTTTTTGTTGCAAAACTTCAGCTATACCACATGCTTTGCTTGGATTAGGAGCAGCAGCTTGAATGCCTCCATAACTTGAGCAAGTCCCCATAGCAAAGATGGCTTTTGCTTTATTAGCAACTTTTTGAAGTATCTCATAACCACTCTCGCCATTTGCTCCTATGGTTAAAAAATAAGTATCTATGGGAGCTACTCCGCCTTCAACGGCTAAAATGAAGTCTTTATTGCTCTTTAAAAGCTCATCTATATTGTGCTCAGCCTGCCAGCCAGCCGAAGCCATAATGGTTTCGTGATATTCTAAAGAGATAAAATCAAACACAAGTTCAGCCAAATCAGGAGTTGAAGCCCTCAAAAGGCTCTCAGAACAGCCGGTGCATTCAGCTAAATGTAGCCATACCACGCTTGTGCGAGGGGCTAATTCAAATACCTTTTGCGCTAAAGGTGCAAAATCATTTGGCAAAGCAAGGGTTTTGATCAAAGCCTGCACGCTTTCTGGGTTGATCACTTTTTCTTCTTTTGTATCTGAGTTTTCAAGCTCTGCGATGCGTTTTTCAAGCAAGGCTTTCAACTCTTCATTACTCAAATCAGCCACTTTGAAGCTCCTTTTGTTTGTGTTGGGTGGATTATAGCATTTTAGTGTTTACAATTAGTTTAAAATTTGCTCTTAAATTTTGCATTTTTTGAAAATTTCAAAACTATAAGGGCTATAAAAGTTGTGATTTTATTAAGTTAAGATTCAAACCCTGCCCTATTCTTGCTTAAGCAAGCTTTTAGCTAGGCTAACGCAAGCTTCTAAGCTTTGTTCTTGGCTTATATAAATTTTGTTTTTAAGCCCTTTTGGTAAAGCCTTTGCTGTGCTTTGTCCTAGACAAATGATGTTATCTTTTTCATTAAAACTATAAAAACTTAAGAAATTTTCTAAGACTGAATGAGCGTTAAAGATAAAAATGGCTGGTTGTATTAAGCTTATATCAGGCTTTAAAGGCTTATTTTCATAGGCTATGCACTCGCTTAAATACACACCTAAATCAAGAAGTTCTTGGCTTAAATTTGAACGCACTTGCTTAGCCCTTAAATAAAGGCATTTTTTACCCTTAAGCTCCTCTTTAAACTCAGCTACAAGCTCACTTGCATAGGCTTTTTGAGGAAATTTTACCTCCTTAAAGCCATAGTCTAAAGCCGTTTTAGCCGTTTTAGCCCCTACTGCATATACATTTAAATCCTCAATAGCCTTGATATGAAGTCGTTTAAGAGCTTTTATGGCATTTTTTGAAGTGATGATAAGAGCCTCAAATTCACTTAAATCAAGACTAAAATCAAAAAAGCAAATTTCATTTAAAACAAGATTTTGCACCCCTTCAAAATGAGCCTTTCCAACAAGATAAATCATAATTTTTCTTCAACTGCCTTAAGCTTGCTTTTTAAAGCCCCTTGCCTACCCTCATAACAATCAAATTTAGCGGTGATATAAAAACGCTGAGCATCAAAACACTTTGAAGCCATTTTAAGCACTTTTAAAGCTTTTTTCATGGATTTACATTCAACGCAAGTTCCCATAGGATTGAGCTCATAGGCTATATTTTTACGCTTTAGCTTTTTTAGCACCTTAGCCACTTCAGCACTTTTTGATACTTCCCCACTTATACTAAAGATACAAAATTCCATTAAAACACTCATCTAGTCTCCTTAATCTGCCTTATGCTAGCTTTAAGCCTTAAAGCTGTTTCATAAGCATTTGCACTTTCCATTAAAGCTCGTATCACAGCTATGCCAGCGATTTTGCTTGAGCCTAATTCTAAGACATTGTTTTCATCTATGCCACCTATTGCCACGACTTTTAAATTCGTGTTTAAGGCTAGTTCTTTAACACCTTTTACGCCTATAAGCTCGCTTTCTTTTGAAAGACTAGGAAATACTGCCCCACAACCTAGATAATCAGCCCCTGCTGTATTTTTAAGCTGAGCTAGAGTTTTTACACTTAAGCCTATGATTTTTTGCTCTCCTAAAAGCTGTCTTGCCACATTTACACTTAAATCATCTTGCCCTAAATGCACCCCAGCACATTCTAAAGCTAGGGCAATATCAAGCCTATCATTAATGAGTAGTGGCACACAAAGTTCATCACAAAGCCTTTTAAGCTTTAAGCCAAGCTCAAAAAATTCCCTTGAGCTTAGCTCTTTTTCTCTAAGTTGCACCACGCTTACACCGCCTAAGATGGCGTTTTTTACTTGATTTAAAAAGCTCTCATCACTTCTTTTTTGCCTGCTTGCTACAAGATATAAGCTCAAATCAAGCTTGTTTTTATCAAAACTCACTCAAGCCCCATAGATTCAAAAAGATGATTAGTAGGACCACAACCCTTGCCTAAATTTAAAGAATATTTTATAGCCTTAAACACATAATCTTTTGCCTCTTTTACCGCTTCAGCCTTGCTTTTACCAAGGGCTAAGCTTGAAGCTAGGGCTGAACTTAAGGTGCAGCCTGTGCCGTGTGTGTTTTTTGTTTCTATCCTTTCAGCCTTAAAAATCTGCACATTTTGCCCATCAAAAAAGACATCATTAGCATTTGTCTTACTATGTCCGCCCTTAAGCAAAACCGCCTTTGCTCCAAGCTCGCAAAGCTCTTTTGCAGCTTTTATCATATCTTCTTCATCTTTGATCTCAAAACCACACAAATACTGCGCTTCTGGGATATTTGGGGTTAAAATATCAGCAAATTTAAGCATTTTTTGCTTAAAAAGCTCGCAATTTTCAAGAGGCATTAAGGCAAAGCCATTTTTAGCAAACATAACCGGATCAATCACAATATTTTCTGGCTTAAAATGAGCCAAATTTTCAGCCACACATTCTATAGTAGCTTTACTTCCAAGCATACCTATCTTAACAGCTTTTGGAGGGATATCCTCAAAGATAGCTTGCATTTGCTCGTCAATTACTTGCTTTGGTATATCAAAACAGCTTATCACACGCGCTGTATTTTCAGCCACAACGCTTACTACAACGCTCATTCCAAAAAGCTTAAAAGCACTAAAGGTTTTAAGATCAGCTTGCAAGCCAGCCCCACCACTACAATCACTCCCAGCTATCGTTAAAATAGGTGTTAAACTCGATCCTATAGCTTTCATTTGTATCCTTTTTTGCTTGAAATTATATCAAAATTTAAAGCTTTATGAGCCAAGTTTAAAACTTTGTTGAATTTCATTTAAAAAATCCTGTTCATTAATGCCTTGAGTGTAAAAATAAGCCCTTAAAAGCTTAGGAATACTTGCTTTTCTATACCTTTCTTTAAATTCTTTTGGGATTTTTTCACAAGTTTTATACTCAAATACAAAGGCAAGCTCATCTTTAAAGCAAAGTGCTATTTTACCTGATATAACCCCATCTTGTTTCATCATTTGCTCTCTTTGCTTAGCGCTTATTCTTAGTCCTTTTGCCTTAATGGCTTTTGCGATCAAGCTTTCTTGCTTTGAGAGTATACTTATGCCTTTAAATTCCTTGTAAAAAGCATTTTGATAAAGGGTATTTGCGTCTTTTTGAAGATAATTAAAACTTCTTTTTACTCCCTTAGCAAAAAGCTTTAAAAAAGGCTTTGAGAAATGTTTTCTTATATAATTGCGTTCAAATCGTTCATCTTCATTGCTTAAATCTTTAAAATAAACAATGTGCTTTTGCTCTAAAAAATCTAAAATTTCATCTTTACTCACACTTAAAAAAGGACGCACCAAGGTAAAACTTGGCTCTTTTTGAAGCTCTTGCATACCTAAAAGCTCACTTAAGCCTGCTCCTTTTTTAAGCTGCATTAAAAACCACTCAAACTTATCATCAAGCTGATGGGCTAAGATAAGGTTTTCATAGCCTTTTTGCTCGCAAAGTTCTTTAAAAAAGCTATAGCGAAAATCCCTTGCATTTTTTTCAAAATTATTCTTAAATTTTGGGGCAGTTTTTATAAAAATTTGCTTATTGTGCTTTTTGGCAAGCTCTTTGGCTGCTTTTAGCTCAGCCTTGCTTTGCGCTCTTGTGCCATAATCAACTAAGGCTAAATCAAAGCTGATATTTTGTTCTAAAAGCGTGTAAAATAAAGCTGTGCTATCGCTTTGATAAGAAAAGCCAAGTAAATTCTTAGCCTTGCTTAAAGCCTGCAAGCTTTTTTGACTAAGCTTCATCAAAGCTCTTTTAAGGCTGTTGCGATGAGCTTTTTATCGATACTTTGAGTGATTTTGCATTCATAAATTTTACCAAGTTCTAGCTTGCCACATAGACTTTCATTGATGAGAATTTCCCCATCAATCTCCCTATCCCAACGCAAATCCTTTCCAGCGATGAAAAACTCGCCCTCGCTACTTTGCCCTGTGATGACAACTTGCCTTGTTTTGCCTACTTCTTTTGCAAAGCTTTTTTCTAGGCTCTCATCGACGATTTTTTCGATGATCTTAAGTCTTTTGTTGATGATTTTACTTGGCACTTGAGGCATGCTAAAAGCAGCAGTATCTTCTTCTTTAGAATAACCAAAAACGCTGATTCTATCAAAGTCAAAGTCCTTAATAAACTCGCAAAGTTCGTTAAATTCAGCCTCGTTTTCATGAGGATGTCCTACTATAAAGCCTGTGCGTAAAAAGCTATCTTTGGCTGAACTCATAAGCTTTAAAAGCTCTAATAAAGCCTTTTTGCTTGTGCCTCTTTTCATGATTTTAAGCATAGTATCATTGATGTGTTGCAAGGGCATATCAAAATAATTTACAAAAACCTTTGAAGCGATGATTTTTTCGATCAAAGCCTTGCTCGCAGTCGTTGGATACAAATACAAAATGCGTGCAGATTTTATGCCCTCTAGCTTTTCAACCGCTTCTATAAGCTTAATGAGCCCATCCTTTTGCCCCTCATCAAAAAGATAAGAGCTCGTATCTTGAGCGATGAAAGAAAAGTCAAAATAACCCTTTGCTATAAGGCTTTCAAGCTCGCTTATTATGCTTTTTATGCTTCTACTTTTTAGCCTGCCTTTAAAGCTTGGTATGGCACAAAAGGAGCAGTTTTGATTACAGCCCTCAGCGATTTTGATAAAAGCATGCGTTTTTGAACCAGTGATAAGCCTTTTGCTTTGTTCATTTTGCAAATAGGTTGAGTTTGAAAACAAATTCACTTTTTTAAGGATGATCTCATCAATCTTATCATAATCACTCACCCCAGTAAATAAATCAACCTCAGGAAGCTCCTTAACAAGCTCATCTTTATAACGTTGCATCAAACAGCCTGTTACAACAAGCACTGAGCTATCTTTTCTTTGCTCGTGCAAGGATAAAATGGCATTAACACTTTCTATCTTGGCGGATTTGATAAAGCCACAAGTATTTACGATTAACACATCAGCGTTTTGAGGCTCATCACAAAGCTCATAATTTTCAAGCCGTCCTAGCATAATCTCACTATCAACTAAATTTTTATTACAGCCTAAAGACTGCAGGTAAAGTTTTGGCATAATCTTCCTCTTGATAAATTAAAGGCAAATTATAGCTAAAATTGTTTAAATTTAAAGATAGTATAAAATTTTAACTTTCCGTAACAAAAATTCAAAAAAAAATGACACAACCTGTCATAAGAAGTCGTTATAATACAAAATTATTTTTATTTTTAAAGGAAAAAAAATGAACTATATTTCAAGAATTCAAAAACTACGAAAAGTTCTAGGCGAAGGTTTGCTTGAAAAAGAAGAAGCCATTGCTTTAACGCTTTTGTGCATGATAGCTGGCAAATCTATCTTTTTATATGGTCCTGCTGGCACAGCAAAAAGTCTTGTGGCAAGACGTGTAAGTCAAGCCTTTCAAAGTCATAAATTTTTTGATTATTTGATGAATAAATTTAGCACTCCTGAAGAAGTCTTTGGTCCTTTAAAACTTAGTGAATTAAGAAAAGACAATTTAGAACGCAACATAGAAGGCTTTTTGCCAGATGCGGATTTTGCATTTTTAGATGAAATTTTTAAAAGCTCCCCAGCTATCTTAAATGCTTTACTTACTATCATCAATGAAAAGAAATTTAAAAATGGCAAAGAAAATATCAAAGTGCCTTTAAAAGCCCTTGTTGCTGCAAGTAATGAACTTCCAGCTAAAAATCAAGGCTTAGAAGCCTTATATGATCGTTTTATCATGCGTTTGATTGTGCCAAGACTTGAGGAAAAGGACAATTTTGCTAAGCTTTTACAAACCTTACCTTTAAATGAGGAAATAAAGCTTGATGAGGCTTTGAAATTTAGTAATGATGAGCTTGAAAGTATCAAAGAAAAAGCCAAAAAAGTAGAAATTCCTAAAGAAATCATAGACATATTACTTAACCTTAAAGCAAGGATAGAGCTTTTCAACAAAGAACTAGAAACAAATCAAGAAGTAAATGTAAATTTTATCGATGTGAGTGAAAGAAGATGGATAGCTATAATGGAGCTTTTACGCTTTGCTGTAGTTTTAAGTGACAGAACAAAAATGCAAGCCGTTGATTTGCTTTTAATCAAACATTGTTTGTGGAGCGATGAAGAACAAAAAGAGGTTGTAGAAAAACTTTTAAATAAAAGCTTAACTGGATCAAATACCCAAATACTAAAGTATGAAAAGGAATTTGAGGAGCAAAAAGAAGGCATTATAGAAAGTTTAGAAGAAGAGGTGTTTTATTATAAAACATTAAAAAAAGATGGAAAAGTATTTATACATTATGAAATCCCATACTTAAACAAAGACAAAAAACAAGAGATAGCGCATATTAACGCACCAGAAGAAGACTTAGATAAAAAGGAAATTTTTCAAGGATATAAATATGACTCTTATTATGGGTGGCGGAGAACAAGCGAACATTATTATTGTTTTAATAAAGCAAGAAATAAGTGCCTTATTTATATAAATGTTAAATATAATGATCCATCACAATGTGAATGTAAAAAAGAAATTAGCATCACAAATCACTCAAAAATAGTTTCTTCACGCATCTCATTAAAAATTCAAGCAAAACTCAAAGAAGACTGCGAAGAAATGATTGAGAAATTTCAAGCTGAACTAGATATGATTAAAAAGAAAAAAGAAGTATTTTGCAAAGAAAATCAAAATGCCTTTATCGATCAAGAAAATGAAGAATTTCAAATCTTACTTCAAGGTTTAGAAACAGAAAAAAGCACCTGCGAACAACTTGTCATAGAAACTAAAAAGCTTTATGATAGGGTTGAAAAGCACCCAAATATAAAGGGCTAAAATGGCTTTAAAGCAGGAGAAAAAAGAAGATTTCAAACTTTGTGATACAAGGCATTTAGCCTCTCATTGTGGGTATGATTTAGAGCATGATGAGTTAGGTATCAAAGAAAGCTTAGAACAAAGGCGAAATCTATGCGATGAAGAACTTCAAAAAAAACTTGAAAATATACCTCTTGAGATCAAACAAGAAAAAAGCAAACATTTTAAGCACGAACTTGAATTTAAAGCCCAAGAAATGCCGAGTCTATCAGCTTTGCCAGAACTTTTGCAAGAGATAAAAGAATATAATGCAAAATTTGATACCAAATTTTATACAAAAGAGCTTAAGCAAAGACAAGCAAAAGAAAAAGACTACGACGCAAAAGATTTACACAAAAACGCCTTAAATAGCTGGGAAGAATGTATTCAAGAAAAGCTTAACAAACACAAAGAAAATCTCACTCAAAACACTCAAACCAAACTCATCAAAGACACAAAAGAATGGCTTGAGCTTATAAGGAAAATGCAAGAAAGCTTTGATGAGATGGGCGAAGCTGGTGAGGTATTTAAAGATGGAGTGATGAATGAGCTAAAAGAAGGTTTAGCAAGCGGTAGAAGCGCTGATGAGTTTTTACAAGATAGTGAAGCAAGAAATCATTTTAGGGGCGGAAGCGGTGCTGATAGAGGCAAAGGGGAGTTAAAAAAACGCATACAAAATTTAAGTTCTTGGCTTAAGCTTTTAAATCAAGAAAGCGTAAAAAAACTTTGTGATATGCTAGGTAAGCTTACTAAAGAAGAAAAAAAGCTAGAGTTTGAAAAGATACAAAGCCTTCAAAGCTATGATATCAAAATAAGAACACCACACATCAAAGAAGAAATCACGGGCATTGTTTTAGGTAGGGATTTAGAAAATACCCTGCCAAGCGAATTAGCCTTAATCGATGATACAGATTTTGGCATACTTTTTGATCTTAAATTTAGCGAAAACCGCCTTTTTTGTTTTGAAAAACAAGGCTTTCAAAGTCAAAGCAAACAAAAGATGATAGATGAGGAAAAAGAAAAAGAGCTAAGCGAAGCAAAAGGTCCTATAATACTTTGCGTAGATACAAGTAGCAGTATGAGTGGCACACCAGAAACCATAGCTAAAGTCGTGGCTTTATATATAGCAAAAAGGGCTATGGAGCAAAAAAGAGCGTGTTATCTTATCAATTTTAGCGATGACATTCATACCCTTGATCTTAGCCCACCAAACAACCTTTTTAAGCTTTATAATTTTTTAGAACTAAGTTTTAACGGAGGCACAGATGCCTTGCCTGCCCTAGAAGCTGGCTTTAAAAAGATGAAAGAAGAAGCGTATCAAAAGGCTGATATGCTAGTGATTAGTGATTTTATCTTTAGTGACTATGATACACAAAGGATAAAAACCCTAATGAAACAAAAAGATGAAACAAATAAGTGTTATGCTCTTTATGTAGGATCTTTTGGGGATAGTTTAGCAAAAACAAAGCTTTTTGATGATGAGTTTGTCTGCGAAGCAAATGGCAGAGTTTCTAATCTCAGTCTTAAGATAAAAACTTTAAAAGCTAAAATTTAACTTAACTTTTTCTCAAACTTTAAGCCAAGTTTTGTTAGAATTTAAGTTTTTTGAGGGATAAAATGGATACTTATGAATACAGCGAACTTTTAAAAAGCTTAAAAAATAAAGTCGGCAATATCGCTTCCATCATCAAGCCAGATGAGCTTAAAACGCGTTTAAAAGCTATAGAAGAGCTTGAAAACTCGCCTGATTTTTGGCAAGATGCTAAAAACGCAGCGAGCATTGGCAAAGAAAAAACCAAACTTTCAAATTTGCTTAAAAATTATGAAAATGCTTTTAATGCCCTAAATGACGCGAATGAACTTTTTGAGCTAGCTAATGCTGAAGAAGATCACGCCACGCTTGAAGCTTTATTTGAAGACTCCAAAAGCCTTGAAGAACATATCAGTCAGCTTGAAATTTCCATGCTTTTAAGTGATGAAAATGACAATAAAAATGCCATTATTTCCATACACCCAGGAGCTGGTGGCACAGAAAGTAATGACTGGGCAAGTATGCTTTATAGAATGTATTTAAGATTTTGCGAGCGAGAGGGCTTTAAGGTTGAAACCTTAGACTTTCAAGAGGGAGAAGAAGCTGGATTAAAAGACGCGAGCTTTTTGGTAAAAGGCATAAATGCTTATGGGTATTTAAAGGCTGAAAATGGCATACACCGCCTTGTAAGAACCAGCCCTTTTGATAGTGCAGGACGCCGCCATACTAGCTTTTGTAGCGTTATGGTAAGCCCTGAACTTGATGATGATATAGAAATAGAAATTGCTGAAAAAGACATCAGAGTGGATTATTACAGAGCTAGTGGGGCTGGAGGACAGCATATTAATAAAACTGATTCAGCAGTAAGAATCACTCACTTTCCAAGTGGCATAGTGGTGCAGTGCCAAAATGATCGCAATCAGCACAAAAACAAAGCCACAGCCTTTAAAATGCTCAAATCTCGCCTTTATGAGCTAGAACTGATGAAACAACAAGATGCTAGCCAAGTAGGAGAAAAAAGCGAAATGGGCTGGGGACATCAAATCCGCTCTTATGTGCTTTTTCCTTACCAGCAGGTTAAAGATACTCGTTCAAATGAAGCATTTAGCAATGTTGAAGCCATTTTAGATGGGGATATTAAAAAGCTCATTGAGGGTGTTTTAATCGCTTCAAAATAAAAGTTAAATTTAGCCTTCTTAAAGCAAAACTAAGTTAAAATTCACCTCATAAATGACGGGAGCTTGTGTAACAGGCTGAGAGTAAGCTAAAAGGCTTAGACCGAACCGGAACTAGATAATGCTAGCGTCGGGAAGATTTATGTTTTTGCTGTTTTTTATCTTGAGGTATTGTAAATTTTACACGCAAAGATAAACACTCTTTATTTCTCACACTCAAACTTCTTTCATTTATCTTCAAAAATTCAAACAAGGAGATCAAATGAATACTCAAATGTCTTATGCCAAAAAGGGCATAATCACCACTCAAATGCAAGAAGTTGCTAAAAAAGAAGAAGTTAGCGAGGATTTTTTGCTTGAAAATATCGCTAAAGGCAAGATCATTATCCCTGCAAATATCAACCACAAAGCCCTTGAGCCAAATGGTATAGGCAAGGGTTTAAAAACCAAAGTCAATGTTAATCTAGGCGTTTCAAATGATTGTGTGGATTATACTGAGGAGATGAAAAAGGTTGATTTGGCACATAAATTTAAGATTGAAGCCATTATGGATTTGAGTAATTACGGCAAAACAAGCCGTTTTAGAGATGAACTTATCGCTAAATCAAAAGCTATGATAGGTACGGTGCCAGTTTATGATGCGGTGGGCTTTTTGGAAAAAGATTTAGCTCAAATTAAGGCAAAAGATTTTTTAGATGTGGTGTATCATCATGCTAAAAGTGGGGTGGATTTTATGACTATTCATGCTGGCATAAACTCACGTGCAGCAAGGGTTTTTGAAGAGGCAAATCCTCGCATAACCAACATAGTTTCAAGAGGTGGTTCTGTGCTTTATGCGTGGATGAAAATGAGTGGAAATGAAAATCCTTTTTTTGAGTATTATGATGATTTGCTTGAAATTTGTGCTAAATTTGATGTTACGCTTTCACTTGGCGATGCTTTGCGTCCAGGCTGCACGCATGATGCAAGTGATGCAGCTCAAATCGCTGAACTTATCGAGCTTAGCTTGCTTACAAAAAGGGCATGGGAGGCAAATGTACAAGTGATGATAGAAGGACCAGGGCACATGGCGATTAACGAAATTGCTGCAAATATGCAACTTGAAAAAAGAATTTGCAATGAAGCGCCTTTTTATGTGCTAGGACCTTTGGTTACTGACATAGGTGCAGGACACGATCATATAAGCGCGGCTATTGGCGGGGCAGTTGCGGCTGCAAATGGGGCTGATATACTTTGCTATGTAACCCCGGCAGAGCATTTGCGTTTGCCAAATTTAGACGATGTGCATAATGGCATAGTAGCCACTAAAATCGCAGCTCATGCTGGAGATATAGCCAAACTTGAAAAAGCAAGGGAGATTGATGATGCGATGAGTAAGGCTAGGCAAGAAATTGATTGGCAGATGATGTTTAAGCTTGCAATTGATGGGGACAAGGCTAAAAAAATGTTTAATGAAAGACGTCCTGAAGAGCTCAATTCCTGCTCAATGTGTGGAAAAATGTGTGCGATGAATACCATGAATCAAATCCTAAAAGGCGAACAAGTAAGCCTTGTGTGAAATTTGACTTTTGCCTACTTTTGGTGTTTAACGCCAATATGCTTAAACACCAAAAAATCTTTAAATCAAAGCTCAAATACAAAAAAAGCAAAATCTAAGCATTCCTTATCCTAAAATACAAACTCTTCAATTTAAACCCTAGCAGATCAAATTTATCTTGCTCTTTTACTGCTACACCCTCACATCCAAACTCTTATTTAAAACATTAAAAGTATTTAAGCTTATCTTTGAAAGCATACTTGCTCAATCATTTGAATTTAAAAACTCACTTTGATAGACATTTTGGCGGTTTGCAAATTAAATAATATTTTCAATTTGCTGGAGTTTGATGGCTTCAGCAAAAATTCATTCTGCCGATTTACTTTAATAATAAATTTCAAAAGGTAAGCTCAAATGCAAATAAGCTCTATAAATTCATACTCAAACTACGCAAATACTTTTAATTCTCAAACAAAAACTCAAAATTTAAATGAAAATTCCACTCAAACTAATGCCTTAAATTCAAGCATTTCAAATTTAGTCCAAGATAAAAGCAAGGCAGTCTCTCAAGTCTTAGGTTATGGTGTAGATAAAGAAGGCTTTTTTACTAGTGATTTTAATGAAGCAGCTGGCTTGCCAAAAGATTATAAAATTTATGCAAAAGATATACAAAAATTTGTAGATTATCACAATAGCTCTGCCCTTACGCACACAGACATTGATATAGCTAAAACTTTAGCTAATGCTTATAAAATATTTTCTCAACTCATACAAGATGAGTTAAATTCAGATACTTTCTCGCAAAAACAAATTCAAAATTTACCAATAGGATATGAATTTGATACAAAAAACTTAAATGTGCTTAAAATTTATAAAAATAGCCAAGATTTTAAAAGTGCCATCTCAAACGAGAGTAGCTTACAAAATAAAAATACAAGACTTTGGCATAGTTTTGCACCTGATTATAAAAACAATCAATTTCTTAGCCCAGATACAAATACCATATTCAACACAAGCATTTTAAAACTCAATGCAAGTGTTTATCAAAATGATGATGGAAGTGTCGCTAAAGGAGGTGTTTTAACAGCCTTTTTGTATGCAAGTTCAAGTTATGAAGTTTTTGAAGGAACAGCAAGTATTTTGGGGAAGCTTAATGGCGTAGATGATGATTTTTCTCAAGAAGAGATAAAAGATTTAAAAGCATTTTTAGAAGAAAATACTATTAATTTTACAAACGATCCTTTATCACTTTTTGGCAAAAAACTTGATTTATTGCGTTCAAACTTAAACATAGAAGACTTCAAAAACGAATGGCTAAAACTCAAAGCTGAATCTGAAAAAGCTTATACCGCGATGCAAGATGAAAAGCTAAATTCACAAGCTTTAAATAATACAAATAACTTTTTAGCCCAAAACAATGATAACCCACAAAGTGATGAAACAAACAAAACAACCTTCACTCCAATACAAGCAGAAAGTAAAAATGAAACTTATAAAGCTATAGATACAAATGAGCTTCTTAAAAAACTTTTAGAAGAAAGTTTTGATGAAAAAGATTTTCTTGAAATGATTTTTGGGATAAAAGATGAGAATGTAAATTTAAAAAGTCTTGATTTAAATTCAAGTGAGTTTTTAAATTCAAATGATTTAGTAAGTATGCTTTCAAAGATAAGCTTAAATACTTTTAATGTTTTAAATAAGAGTTTAGATGTGAAGGTGTGAAGCTGGGAGATAAGCTTGATATTTTGCTTGCTGATGAAAATATTTTTAAACTCAAACTTTTTAAAAACTTCCTAAGCTCCAAAACCTACGATTTTGTTTTTATCAAAGCTTGAGCTTAATTCTTTATGTATGCTTTCTAAAAAATCTTGCATTTTGAAAATGCCCTCTTTTGAAATGGCTGCTTTTAGGGCTGTGTTTTTAATCACCATGATGATTTGAGCGCCGCTAAGTTCATAATTTGCTAGCACATTAACGCTAAATTCTTTGTCAAATTCGGCATTTTTAGGTAGGGATTTTTGCCAGATTAAAAGCCTTTGAGTAAAATCTGGCTTTTTAAACTCTATCTTATACTCAAACCTTCTTGAAAAGGCACTATCTAGGCTTTCTAAGAAATTTGTTGTAGCGATGATCACTCCACTAAAACGCTCGATTTGCTCTAGGAAAATATTTTGCATTTGATTGTGCATTTTATCAGCCCCACTGCTACTTTCAATCCTTGTGCTTAAAAACTGATCGGCTTCATTTAAGAGTAAAATTGGGCTTTGTTTGCAATTTTGAGCGATTTTATTATAAGTGTCAAAAATTTTTCTTACATTTTGCTCGCTTTCGCCCACATATTTGCTTAAAATTTTAGAACAATCAAAGCTCAAAACCGCCTTTTTCATAGACTTTGCAAGGCTTAAAGCACTCATAGTCTTACCCGTTCCAGCAGGTCCATAAAAGATGATCTTTGCTTCTATATTTTTAGAACTTTTTATGCCCCAAGAACTTAAACGCTCAAGTACTTTTTTATCTTGTTGCTTTAAGATATTTTCTAAAAGCTCCTTTGTTTTTATAGGCATGATTACATCGTTTATATCAGTGTTTGGCTCTATAAGCTCAAATATATCTTGATCCTTTACAACGCTTTCTAATCTTAGCTTAGTGTTTTTGCTTGGCTCTTTAAAATCAATTATGCGTTGTAAAATGCTCTCGCTTAAATAAAAGCTTTTATTAATATCTCCAAAAGGGCTTAAAAACTCATCATAATCAATGAGATTTTTTTCCATAAGTTTTGAGTTTTCATCAAATAAGGCTTTATTTTTAAGTCTTTCAAGCTCAGAATTGCTAATGAGTAAGAGTAAGGAATTTAAATCCCTTGCATTTGAGTTTTCATCATTAATGCTGTATTCTTCTTTTAAAAGGGCGATGAATATGATTTGCTCTTTTTCATTTAAGGCGTATTCTTTAAAAATTTCAGCCAGGACATTATAAAATTTGCTGTGCTTAAGACGCTCTTTGATATGCTTTTCATAAGCTTTTATGGTGTTTTTAAGCTCATCATTTTGATATTTTAAGTTAAAATTAAGTCTTGCATAAAGCTCGATACGTTCAAACTCATCTTTTAAATACTCCAAATAATCACCATAAGCATCTTTTTTAGACATATCAAGCACACTTTTTTCTTCGATAAAATGCAAAAAAAGCTCACTTAAACTCAACTCAGTTTGAAGTAAATAAAGCATTGAAGCTCTTAAAGCCCTTGAATCCGTGCTTTTAAAAGCACTCATACTTTGAGTGATAAAACCAAGCTCTATAAGATGTTTAAGCTCTTCTAGGTGATCTAAATGTGAAAAAGAAGAATCCCCAAAAAGAGTAAAAAGCACGCTAAAAGCACTGGTGCTTGAGTTTGCTTGCACATAGTTTTTGCAAAGCTCTCTTAAGATCAAAGCCTCATTTTCACTGCATTTGAGTTTTTTAAAAAGCTTAGTTTCTGTGATATTTTTCTTGTTTAAAAACTCTTTTAAATCATTCATTATCAACCTTTTTAATGCTTAGCCTTATATTATTTTTCTTTTCTATAAAAAGCATTTCCTTATCACAAACTTGATAGCTTATATCATAATTTACACCCTGTAAATTCTGGCTAAAACCACAAGCATTTTGCACTAAATTCTTACCCTCAAAAAGAGGTTTAAAACGCAAAATATCTTCTAAAAAATCATCATAATAAGCCTGTCCTAAATACCTTTGATTAAAAGCTTTTTTCTCAAAACAAGCTTGTTCTAAGCAAATTTTATCTTCTATCTTAAGCCTTAAAAGCACCTGAGCGAGTTTATAAAGCTCTAAGCTCACTCCCTTTTGCTTTTCATACAAAAAACCAAAATCAGCATTTCTTAAGCCCTGCACCTTTAAACTTACATATACAGGCTCTGATTTTCCTTTTTTTAAAGGTATGGAACAACTGAGTAAAAAAAAGCTTAGTAAAATGATGGTAAATCTCAAAATTTAGACTTTATTTTAAATTTTTAAAGCTTAAATTCAGCTCTAAATTGAGCTCTTTAACCAGCTTCATCACGGCTTGTAAATCATCAATTTGCTTAGCACTTACCCTAATCTCCTCGCCTCTAATTTGAGAGCTTACCTTAAGCTTGCTTTCTTTGATGGCTTTGTTGATTTTTTTGGCATTTTCACTATCTATGCTTGAGGCTACTTCTAGGCTTAATCTTGCTAAAGCCCCACTTTCTCTGCTTTTTTCTTTAATAGCGGCAGCATTAACGCCTCTTTTGATAAGCTTTGAAATAAGCATATCTTTTAAGGTATCAAGCTTAGCTTCACTTGAGGAAGAAATTTTAAAAAGTCCAAGCTTTTCATCAAGCTCAAACTCAGCCTTTACGCCCTTTAAATCATATCTGCTTTCAAGTTCTTTTTTAGCTTGCTCTAGGGCATTTTTAAGCTCTCCGCTATCAATAGCTGCGCTTATATCAAAACTATGCTCACTTGCCATTTTTTACAAACTCCTTTAAATTCTCAAGCACCATTTCTATGAGCTTTTTCATAGCTTCAGCACTGGCAAAGGCTATGTGAGGTGTGATGATGAGTTTTTCTTTGGCTTTGATCTTTAAAAGTGGATGATTTTCCCTCATAGGCTCATGTTCAAGCACATCAAGTGCTACTCTTATATCTTTTTTATCAAGCACAAGGGCTAAAGCCTCTTCATCTACTATACCACCGCGTCCTACATTGATCAAAATAGCCCCATCTTTCATAAGTTCAAGCTCTTTTTGTGAGATAAGCTTTTTTGTCTTTTCATTAAGCGGGGCGTGAATGCTGATAATATCACAAGTTTTAAGCAAATCCTCAAGGCTAAGATGAGTAAAATCAGCCTTTAAATTCGCCCCTGTTGTAGAATGATAAAAAACCTTTGCTCCAAAGCTAGAAGCTATATTTGCAACCTGTTTTCCTATACTACCAAGCCCTATAATGCCATAATTTTTTCCCTCAAGTGTATGAATGATACGAGAAAAATCGGTAAAAATAGCACTCTTACACCATGCCCCACTCTTAGTAAAAGTATCATAATACACTATATGATTTAAAAAGGCAAAAAGCAAAGCAAAGGTATGCTGAGTAACACTTGAAGTAGAATAACCTGCTACATTTTTTACCACTATGCCTTTATTTTGGGCGTATTCTACGGCTATGTTATTCGTGCCTGTGGCTGTTTCTAAGATGAGTTTTAGGTTGGTATTGTCAATAACTTCTTCATCAATGATGACTTTATTAACCACGGCTACATCAGCTCCTTTTAGCCTTTGTATCACCTCATCTTTGCTTGTAAGCTCATAACTTACAAATTCGCCAAAGTCCCGAAAAGCACTCAAATCAGCTTCCCCTAAAGTAAGGGCGTCTAAACAAACTATTTTCATTATATCTCCTTTTTTATGCCTTTATGATATGTCCTACAAATTTAGCAAAATTATCAAGCACCAAGCCGCCTTTTCTAAAGCCTAAACCACAGCCCTCATAGGCAAAAAATACTCCAGCTTGGTATTTTTGTCCCTCATGTTCGTTAAACTCCACAAATTCTTGATAGATGAATTTATTATTTGCATACTCGCCCCCTGTTTCAAAGCTGATAGAACCATCTGCTTCTATTATGCTTATATTTGCTCCTTCTCTACCAAAAACAGGCTTTTTCACGCATTTTTTACCCACTAAAGGCTTATCGCTAGTTTCTAAAAGCAAAGGATGGTTTGGATAAAGCTCCCATAACACTTTTAATATGCCCTTGCTTTGAAAAAGTAAGGTATAGGCTGGATTTAAGATAATCGCCTTTTGATTTTGCATGATCTGCGTTAAAAGCATGGCTAGCTCGCCTTCTTCTATGGCTATATTTTCCCAAGGGATAAGCTTAAAGAAATATTCAAAATTGATACCATTTTTGAAAATTCCCTCTGGGCTAAACTCCACCTCATCAATAAAACTAAAATCGCTCTCAAAGCCAGCTTCTTTAGCAATATGAGCTAAAAGCTTAGTGGTGATCTCATCTTCATGAGAACCAGCTATACTTGAAAAAAGGATTTTCCAGCCCTGATAATACTGCTCAAAGCCCTCAACGCTTTCTTCAAGAGTAACAAGTCTTTTAAAATTATCCATCAAGCTTTCATAAAGGCTGTTAAATTGCAAGCTTTCATCAAGAGCATTTTGCTTTAAAATCGCCCATTGTAAAATCGCTGTTTCAAAAAGACTGGTTGGAGTATCAGCGTTAAACTCTATAAGCTTAATTGGCTTGCTATCAAGCCCACCAGCTAGATCAAAGCGAGAATACAAATGCCAATGCACCTCATTTTCCCAGCTCATCTTAATAGCATCAATTAAGTTAAAAGGAATGCCTAACTCATCAAAGCGGTTCTTATCAATCACTTCTTGAGCTGCAGCCACAACCATATCATAAAGCTCATTTACCGCTTCATAATACGCATTTGCTTCTTTTTGACTCACTTGCACTAGCTCATTTGAAAGATACTCACTGCCATCATTATCGGTGTGCCAGCTAAAACCTATGCTTTCTAAATAGCTTTTTTCAAGGGCTTTTACTCTTAAAAAATTCATATTAACCTCATCTTTATTAAATTAAGAGCCAAAGCTGCTTGAACTTGAACTTGCTGCCTTTGAACCGCCTCCAAAAAAGCCTGATCTTGAGCTTGAACCAGCCCTTGCGTTTTGGCTGTTAAAGCTATTCATACTTCTTTGATAGGCACTTTGATTTGAAAAAGCTCCTCTTTGATTGTTGGCAAAATTTTGATTATTAAAAAGTTTTGAGCCTATCCAAGAACCTATGATAGCTCCAGCTGCACTAGCAAGTAAGGCTTCTCCTAAGCTTAAACCACCTCCGCTCATTTGGGCGTTTTCTTGAGTAAGCTTTGAAGTGCCATTATCAATTTTAGCTTCTTCTTGTTTAAGCAAGGCGTCCATTTCTGCTTTAGTAAGCACTCTTTCAGTGCCATTAAGTTCTTGTAAAACCACTCTAGTTTCAGCACTTGGGAATTGTTCTTTGATCTTATACTCGCCTTTTGCAACTTCTTCTATAATGACAAAGGCACCTTGCTGGGCATTTTGGCTCATATCCTCTGCCCTAGTTCCTCCATCATTGCAAGCTATCAAAGCTCCAGCTGCAACCGCACTCAGTCCTGCTATCATGGTAAGTTTGGCTATTTTTTTGATGTGTTTCATGATCTTTTCCTAGTAAAAAATGAAATTTTTTAAGTGTAGCAAAGTTTTACTAAAATTTTGTAAAAATGAAAGAAAATTGCAAAAGTGTAGAATAAAAATAAACACAAAAGCCTGAATAACTCAGGCTTAAAATTTAATGTTGATGGCTAGCTTGATCAGATTTAGTATTATGATCAGCGCAAGCAAAAGCTGAAATGCTAAAAAGGCTCAAAAGAGCTGCAAAAACGATCTTTTTCACTGCTTATCCTTTCTATAAAATATTTTTTTTTAAGTGTGATGATAATATCATGTCATTTTTTAAAAACTACTTAAAAACAATAAGAAATATTAATATCTAAAATATTATCTTATATCTTTGAATTCTAATAATATATAAGTTTTAATAAAACTTAATAATGAATTAACTATTTTAAAGTTATAATTATTCTCACACAAAAATTTGTGTTTTAAAAAATTCAATTCTTAAAGGATTTCAAATGAAAAAAACTTTAGCAATGCTTGCTATGGTAGGCGTTAGTGCTCTTTTTGCAGCCGAACATGAAGTAAAGATGCTTAATAAAGGTGCTGATGGCATTATGGTTTTTGAACCAGCTTATGTCAAAGCAGCTGCAGGTGATACTATCACTTTTGTGGCTACTGATCCAACTCACAATGTTAAAAGTGTGCTTGTTCCAGATGGTGCTTCAAGTTTTCAAAGTCCGGGTGGAACAGTAAAAAAAGGTGAAAAATACAGCGTAAAGCTTGATAAAGAAGGCGTATATGTATATGAATGCGTCCCTCACACTCCAATGGGTATGGTAGGACTCATTCAAGTTGGAAAAGCTGTTAATGCTGATAAGGTAAATGATGGCTTATTTAAACCAGCAAAGGCAAAAGAAAGATTTAATAAATACGCTGCTCAAATTCAAAAATAAAGTTTCAATCTAGGCTTTTTAGCCTAGATTTTGAAAATATTTACGAGTATTTACGCACTAAAATGATGTGAAATATAGGACTTATAGACGCATTTAGCTCTTGTGTGGCTAGGTATTTCTTAGCTTTAATAGCTAATATCTTTAAAACACAAGCAAAGAAAAGAGCTAAATTCAGCCCTTTTCTTGACTTTCATAGCTTCTTAATTTATTCTTTTGTTTTTAAATCCTTATGAAACAAATTTGCAAGCTTAGCTTGAAATTTAAGCCAATCTTTTTGAAGCATGATAGGAAAGCCTCCATATACCCTGCCTCCTTCTAAGCTCTTACTTACCCCACCTCGTGCAGCAACGGTAGTAAAATCGCCTATCTTAAGATGTCCGCTTGTCGCACTTTGCCCGCCCATAACGACATTTTGCCCGAGTTCGCTTGAGCCAGAAATTCCTGTTTGAGCTACGATAATGCAGTTTTTGCCAATAACGCAGTTATGTCCTATTTGAACAAGATTATCAACCTTAGTCCCAGCCTTGATAATGGTGCTTTCAAACACAGCCCTATCGATACTCGTGCAAGCCCCAATCTCAACAAAATCTTCTAAAATCACATTGCCATTATGATAAATTTTATAATGCTCCCCAGCGTTGTTGTGAGCATAACCAAAGCCATCACTTCCTATAACGCAGTTTGCAAGCAAATGGCATTTTTTACCGATTTGACTATCACTATAAATAACCACATTTGGGTGGATTATACTAAAATCGCCTATGCTGACATTATCACCTATATACGCTCCTGCCATAATCACGACATTTTCGCCTATATTTACGCCACTTCCTAAATACACATTTGGCATTATAGTAGCACTTTTAGCGATAGTATTTGGTTTTTTTTCATTCGATACTAAAGGCTTTGCATATAGCTTACTTAAATACGCAAAAGAAAGCTGAGGATTAGCACTGACGAGCTTTTGCATATCTTTTGGCACTAAATTTTCATGCTTTTTGCTTACTATGATCGCTCCAGCTCCGCAATGAGCGATATTCTTGGCATTTTTATCGCTATCGCAATAACTCAATTCATCAAAACTTGCCCTTGAAAGCGAATTTAAAGCCTTAATCTCTAAATCCTCGCCCTTAAACTCAAGCCCCAAAAACTCCGCTATCTCGCTTAATTTCATCATCGCCCCTTAATAAAATAAAAATATTATAATCATTCTTTCGTAAAAAAAGAATAAATCCTAGCAATTCACACTCATTCTTCAAAACTCGTTGCTACAAATTCTTCCTTAGGAACTTGAGCAAAACTTGATTTTTCTTTATAAAAAACAAGCTCAACCGTGCCTGTAGGTCCATTTCTGTTTTTACCTACTATAAGTTCTGCTTTTTCTTCAAAAGGGTGTGGGATAAATTTCCTGACATATTCCTTGCCTTCAGCCTTTGCTTTATTTTCTCTTTCTTTTTCTTCTTGTTCTCTATACACTTCATCTCTATATACAAAAAGTATGGTATCTGCGTCTTGTTCTATGGCTCCACTTTCACGTAAATCACTAAGCATTGGGCGTTTATTTGCTCTACTTTCAAGGCTTCTGTTAAGCTGAGAAAGAGCGATGATAGGCATATCAAGCTCTCTTGCAAGAAGTTTTAAGCCTCTTGAAATTTCACTCACTTGTAAATGTCTATCTTTAAAGTCTGAATTACTCATCATCAAGCCTATATAATCCACCACGCAAAGCTTGATACTCTCATCGCTTGATTTTAACCTTCTTAAAACAGCTCTAATATCCGTGATACTTGCATATCCACTATCATAAATATAAAAGTTTTTCTTTGAATACTCATCACAAGCATCACTTACCCTGCTCCATTCATCATCATTTAAATCCGCAATCAAAAGCCTTTGAAGAGGAATGGAAGTTTTGGCTGAAAGTAATCTTTGCATGATCTGAGTAGCTGGCATTTCAAGAGAGAAAAATACCACACCTTGATCTTCTCTTAACGCCTTTTCGATGAAATTTAAACAAATCGTTGTTTTACCCATACCCGGTCTTGCTGCAACGATGATAAGATCACCATCTTTAAAGCCTTTTATCATTTTGTTTAAATCAGAAAAGCCTGTATCAAGCCCTAAAATTTCTCTGTGCTCACTTTGCTTTTGCTTTTTAAACTCTTCCAAAAGCTCGCTTAAAACCACTTGCATATCTTTTATATCAGCGCTATTAACGCGATTTGTAAGGTTAAAAATTTCTTTATTTAATTCATCAGTGATTTGTGATACGGCTTTGTTTGAGTTGATCTTTGAAGGTATGGTGTGAGCGAAATTTAAAAGCTGTCTTTTGATAGATTTTTCACGAAGCTCGTGAGCGTATTTAACAATATCAACTATAGCTGTAGTAGAAAGCACTTCATTAAATACATTCTCATCAATCTTGCCGTGTTTTTTTACAAAACTTGAGCTGATAGGATCGTTTGCACTCACGCATGCTACAAAGGCTTTGAATATATCTTGATGAGGCTTAAAGCTAAAATCACTTGGCTCAATATCCCCAGCAATACTCGCATAAGAATCCTCACTATACAAGCAAGAACTCAAAATCGCTCTTTCTAAATCCAAATCCACATTTTCGTCTATATTGTTTTTCATACACACCCTCTAAAAAGAGTAAATTTTAACAAAGAAAGCTTTAAAATCAGGATAAATTAATGAGTTTTTTAAGGTTTTTACGCTCAAAAAGGTGAAAACTCACCTTAAATAATACTCAATTTGCTCTTTTTTAAGTAAGCGAATAAGATTACACGAGCCCTCAACACCGGTTGGAAAACCAGCTGTAAGGATATAAGTTTTATCTTTGTCGATAAATCCTTGTTTGAGGCTTGTATTTACCGCATCTTTTATAAGATCTGTTAAATCTCTCTTATCTCCATCAACAAGAACTGCAGCATTCACGCCCCAAACTATACTTAAAAAATTCAAGGTTTTTTCGCTATGTGCTGCAGCGATAATACTTGCATTTGGGCGATACCTTGCCATTTTAATGGCACTTTTTCCACTACTTGTAAGAGCAATAAGTGCATTAACATTTAAATCCCTTGCAAGATGGACGCTTGAACGCATCATAATATCTGTTTCATCAAAGTCATCAAAAAGACTAAATTTGTTGTAAGGATAGTTTTTTTCTGTCTCTATAATCGTTTTTGCCATGATATCTACAGCATTTGCCGGATCTATACCCACTGCACTTTCTTCGCTAAGCATTACCGCATCAGTGCCATCTAAAACAGCATTTGCGACATCTGAAATTTCAGCTCTTGTAGCATTTTTGGTTTTTGCCAAAGAAAAGAGCATTTGAGTGGCTGTGATGACGGGCTTGCTGGCTTGATTTGCTTTAAAGATGATTTGTTTTTGTATATTTGGGACTTTAAAATACGGCACTTCTATACCAAGATCGCCTCTTGCTACCATTATGCCATCGCTTGTTTTGATGATTTCATCGATATTTTCTACAGCGTCAAATTTTTCTATCTTGGCAAATATAGCTATTTTAGCATTGTTTTGCGCTAAAATTTGCTTTACTTCATCTATATCATGGGCATTTTGAACAAAAGATATAGCTAAAAAATCCACATTATTTTCAATCCCCCAAAGCAAATCGTCCTTATCTTTAGTCGTAATTACATCGATATTAATACGAGTATTTGGGAAATTTATACCCTTGTTTGAGCTTAAAAAGCCATCATTTTCAATCACGCTTTCTACCTTATCATCGCTGATTTTCACAACTATAGCCCTAATGCTACCATCATAAAGATAGATATATTCGCCAATTTTAAGCATATCAAGAATTTCTGGGTGATTTATACCTAGTTTGTAATGATTTGGTGCTATTTTTTCGCCGATGATGTGCTCTTTATAAAAATCAAGCCTATCGCCACTTTTAAGCTCAAAAGGTTCTTTAAGCTCTAAGGTTCTTATCTTTGGTCCGCTAATATCTTGCAAAATTCCCACTCTTGCGCCAAGTTCTTTAGCAACTTCTCGAATGGTGCTAAGGTTGTTTTGGTGGTATTCGTGCGTGCCATGTGAGAAATTAAGACGAAAAACATTTACCCCGTTGATGATCATTTGCTTTAACACTTCCTTGCTCTGGCTAGCTGGTCCAACGGTTGCGACAATCTTTGTTTTTTTAATCATCATTTCTCCTTGATTTTCTCATATCATAGCGTATTTTGGAAACAAAAAGGCTACACTAGCTCGCTTTGAAATTTATCCTCATCAAACTTTGCGCCCAAATACGCACACACGCTTAAAGCATCTTTTTTAGCATTGCCTAAGCAACTTGTTGCGCCCGGACTTGGAGTCATGTTAAAGATAATGCCTTCTATATCATTGATACTTGCTTCGCCTAAAAGTAATTCACCTTTTGTTTTATCGATCACTTGAGGACGCACCCCACCAAAGCCATGAGCATAGTAAATATCCTCTGGTTTTAAGCTAGGTATGATTTTACCTATCTTTTTGGCAAATAATTGTTTATTAAGCATTGGAATTTCATATAAATAATTATAAAATATATAATTTCTTACAACCTTATCCTTAAGCATATCAAGGCTTACTTTTGCAACCATTTTGTCAAATTTTAAGGCTTCAAAAAATTCAGGCATTGACTTTAAGCCTCTATATCGTTCAAGTTTTGGGATCACAAGTGCAGTAGGTCCAAAGCGGGTATTCATATCAGCCATGATATCTGGATCGCCATGCAAAGCCGCAAAAGGAAGTTTTGGATTTTGCACTGTATAAACCTTGCCATTTAAAAGCTTTTGTTTGGTTAAATAAAAGCTCCCAGCTACAGGCCAACAAGACTTATCAAGCCCAACGCCCATTTTATGTGCAAGATATAAGGAGTGCGCTCCGGCATTTACTACTATAGCTTTTGCTCTGTATTCTTGATAATCTTTGGTAAAAATATAAAAATAGCCATCTTTTTTCTCAAGCTTAATCACTTCTTGATTAAAGGCTACAAAGGTATTTTTATCCTCCTGTGTGGCGTTTTTTACCAAGCTTTCACTCATCTTACCAAAATCAATAGTCGTATAAGACTTGCCAGCTTCAGCACCCATAGCGACTATATTTTCACTTCTATCTTTTATGCCATCTTTGCCAAGTACAACTTTTGGCTCAAGCTTTTTAAGCTGAGTTTTGTCAAAAAATTGTGCGTAAGGATACAAACTTTTAAATTCTTCATAACGATTTGTAAGATATTCGCACTCTTTATCGCCAACAGCAAGCACCATTTTTTGGTGTGAATATACAAAAAGATTGCCTTTTTCTTTTTCTTTAAGGGCATATTTTACCACCATATCAGCATTTGGCTTTACTTTAGCTGCTTTTTGGGCGCTATAATTTGTCTCTATATCTCCGCAATGAATGGTTTGAGAATTGCTCGTAGCCTTGCTATTAAGCGTTGCTGGGGCGTTGTATTTCTCAAGCAGTGCAATGTTTTTAATATCTGTATATCTTGCAAGCTCATAAAACAAAGCTGCACCTGAAATTCCAGCACCGATAACGATGACATCAAATTCTTTCATTTTTTTTCCTTATCATTTTTTTAATACAAAAGCTGCGGGTTTTCCTCAATAACCTTTTTCATTCCTCTAAATACAAGTAATTTATCATAAATCGCCTTTTCAAAAAAATTCGCCAAAAACTGCCCGTCTCCACCGGTAAAATAAAGCTTTTGCTGGTGCGTAGCATTTTCTATAAGCAAGCAAATTCCTTTAAATACCCCATAACTTAAAGCATCAATAGTTCGTTGCGGAAAGGCATCTAAGCGAAGTTGAGTGTTTAGCTCGCATTTTAAACGTGGAGAAATTTCAGCATAAGCTTTTCTATAGCTTGCAATACCGGGCAGGATAAAGCCTCCTAAGTGCATACGATTTGACATTATATCTACACTTATGGCACTACCTGCATCAACGACTACACCATCTTCTATAGTATAACAAGCAGCGATTCTATCAATGCCTAAGCCCTTATAAATAGTGTCAAATTTAAAATAAGGCTCAAGATTGACAAAATGAGATTTTTGTTTTATAAGCTCTTTAAGCCTATCATTAACGCTAATATAAAAAACCTTCTTTTCACTTTGAAAATTCACAAACTCATCAAGGCTAAGGCTGTGGTATTTATTATCATCTAAAAAGCTCGCACTTGAGTTGCCTATATCACACAAAAGCATAGTGTTTTATCTGCCTTTCATCAAGTAGCTTTTTTGCTTTTGAGCATAAAGGCGCTTTGATAAAAATAATACAATTTTGAATGTGTTGATAATGCTGGATAAGTTTTAATTTAAGTTCAAATAAAAACAAAGCGTCTTTGCAAACAAATCTTGCCTGAGCTGAGTTTGAAAAAACAAGGGTATCTTCATCTTTAAACTCGCTTGCTAAAGCACAGCGATATACTCTTTTTTTACTTAGCTGGCTTAAATCGATACTTTTTATATACTTAAGCCCCAAGTAATCACAAAATTCTTCTATCATAACAAATCTAAAATTTTATTAGAATAATAAAATCTACCTTCCTTCATAAAAGCTTTCTCATCAACCGCACCTTTAAGCCTATAAACTTTCACATTTTCAAGGTTTAAATCACTTTTTATCAAATAGCCGGTTTTTTCAAAAACATATAAGTGCTTATTATATATTTCACTCTCATTATAAATCGCGAATTTAAATTTTTTTTCAACAAGCTTTTGTAAAGTCAAATCTGTTTTGATAATGTTACCATTTTTCGCAAAGATAAAAATAAAATCGTCCGCAAAATCCACATTCTTAATATCTTCATCTAAAGAATAAGTATTTTCAGCACTTACCACAACGATCTTTTTTGCTGTGGCAGCGATCATTTTATCGTGAAAAATTTCAAAATAAATGATGTTATTAAAAAAATCCTCACTGCTTACAACTACGCTTCTGATGATCTTTTGCGTGCTTTTATCAACGATATTAAGTTTGCCATCTAAACTTGGATACACAATAATGCTTGATAAAAAATACGGTGCTACAACGCGTGAATCTTGTGCAAGTGCTGGGGTTAAAGCTTGACTCATTTTTATACCTAAACTTCGGTTGGCTAAAATAAGCGTATTATCAGCCAAAACAAGAGCCAAATCATCACCTTCTAAAGCCACACTTAAAACAGCAGCACTAAACTTATGCGCATAAAGCTCTTCGCCTGCTTCATCAATAATCTTTAAATTTCCGTTCGCATCTGCAATGACAAACTCGCCTGCTTCATATTTTAAAAGCTCATAACCTTTTTCAAGCTTGAAATTTTCAATGACGCCGTTTGCGTCAAGAACTTGATTGTTGCGTAATTTTGCATAATTTAAATTTTTATCTATAATGCTTGATCTTAGTTTTTCATCATAGCTTAATTTTGCCTCTATACTTTCTGGTTCAAAATACTGCCGCTTCGTTCCACAAGCCGTAAAGAACAAAACAAAACTTAAAGCTAAAAGAAAGCTTTTCATTGCTTTATGCCTTTATAGTGCTTAAAATTATTTGCCAATCCTCTTAGCTCAGAAGTCGTTGGAATTTGAGCAAGCAAAAGCTGAGCTTGTTCTATCTTGCCTTCTTCAAGCAGTTCAAAAGCTTGTAAAAGCTTGTTATAATTTCTTAAAAAAGTGCTATTATTTAAATCTGATTTTAAAATCGAGATTAACAAAGGATCAAGCTTTAGCTTTTCAAGCTCTGCAAATCTTGTTTCAAAATCACTCATATCTTTTTCATGGGCGAGTAAAAACAAAGCATACAAATTTGCGTTTTTTTCTTTAAGCAAGTCAAGATTTTGGGTATTGTTTGGATCTTGCATTAAATTTGCATAAATTTCATTATTTGCTTTTGTGTTTTTTTCATGAATCACCCCACTTGCATAATCATAAACAAAATAAACCACCAATGCAAGCACTAAAGCCAGGATATAATACTTGTATTTTTTAAAAAATCGTTCGCCTTTAATGAAGTTTTCGATCATCTGTTCTTCGGTGCTTAAACCCGTTTTGATCGCTTTTATATCATCTTTTAAAGCCATATTTTTCCTTTAAACTTAAAAATAAAACATAATTGTAGCATTAAAAAATTACAAATATCCTAAAATTTTGATAATTTTGTGCTATAATTATAAGGAAAATATTGATTTTAGGTTTGCTTATGAAAATAGATAATGAATTGCTCCATAAACTTGAAAAGCTCAGTGCCTTAGAAATAGCAACTGAAAAACAAAATGAAACCATAGAACAACTGAGCGAGATCGTAAGCTTTGTTGAAATTTTAAACGAACTTGAACTTGATTCTATACAAGGCACAACAAGCGTAATCGAAGCTGCAACGCCTTTTAGACAAGATGAAGTAAAGTCTTCACAGGTTATTGATGCAGTGTTTGCGCACGCTCCATCATGTCAAGATGGCTTTTTTATAGTGCCAAAAATTATAGAATAATAGAGGGATAAATGAGTCATATTTATTGGTTTGATGTATTTATCATTGCTTTTACCATTATCTTAGGACTTAAGGGTATTGTTAATGGACTTGTAAAAGAATTTTTTGGGCTTTTAGGCGTTGTGGGTGGCGTGCTTGTCGCATCAAGATACTCTCAAGAAGCAGCTGCTTTTATCGATAAAAGCTTTTATCAAATTCAAAATCAAGACTTAGCCGTTTTCATTGGCTTTTTAGCAGTTTTACTTATCTTTTGGATACTTTGTCTGATTATAGGAAGTGTGGTATCAAAGCTGATTAAACTCAGTGGTTTGGGAATTTTAGACCGAATAGGAGGGTTTCTTTTTGGAAGTGCGAAAGTTTTTTTGATTTTTGCAATCTTGCTTTTTTGTATCGGCAGGATAGATTTTCTAGATCAAAACTTACGCAAATTTACTCAAGGAAGCTATACTTTACCTTTGCTTGAACAAACCGGTGCTTTTATCATGAATGCACCTTCAGTAAAAGCAGGTATTGAAAGCGTAAGTCAAAGTTTTGACACCAATGATACAAAAACAAACTAATTAAGGAGAAAAACAATGTTTATCGAAAACATAGAGTATGATGCTTTGCTCGAGAAATTTAAAAAGATTTTGAAAGAAAGCGGACTTAAATACACAAGACAAAGAGAAGTTGTATTAAAAATTCTCTATCATAGTGATATGCACTACACACCTGAAGCTCTATATATGGAAGTAAAAGCCAAAGAACCGGATTTAAATATCGGTATAGCAACGGTTTATAGAACCTTAAATTTACTTGAAGAAGCCGAGATTGTTACTTCCATCTCTTTTGGTACAGCTGGAAAGAAATTTGAACTTGCTAACAAACCTCACCACGATCACCTTATCTGTAAAAATTGTGGCAAAATAGTCGAATTTGAAAATCCAACCGTAGAAAGACAACAAGCCCTCATTGCCAAAGAGCATAAATTTAAGCTTACTGGGCATTTAATGCAGCTTTATGGAATTTGTGAGGATTGCAACCAAAACAAAGTGAAATTTTAATGTTTGATAATGTTTTAGAACAACAAAGGATAGCTAAGGCTGAAGAGCTACGAAAAAATGGGATCAATCCTTATCCTCACTTTCTTAAAAAAGAGTTGAATATAAGCGAATTTAAAGAAAAATTTGCTTATGTTAAAGAAAGCCAAGAGGGCAGAGATGAGAGCCAAAAAGTCGTAATAAGCGGTCGTTTAAAGCTTTTAAGGATAGCTGGAAAGTCTGTTTTTGCTCACATAGAAGATGAGCTTGATCGCATTCAAATTTATTTTAATAAAGATGGCTTGGGTGAAGAGTATTATAATCTCATCAAAAAAAACCTTGAAGTAGGCGATATAATCCTTGTTAAAGGTTATCCTTTTGTGACTAAAACTGGCGAGTTTAGCTTGCATGTTGATACGCTAGAGCTTGCTGCTAAGGCTATCACGCCTTTACCTGAGAAATTTCATGGCTTAACTGATATAGAGCAAAGATACCGCAAAAGATACCTTGATATGATTATGAATGCTGAGGTGCGAAAAGACTTTATCTTGCGTTCAAAAATCATCTCTTTAATCCGCCATTTTTTTGAAAACAAAGGCTTTTTGGAGGTTGAAACCCCTATGATGCACCCTATTGCTGGTGGGGCAAATGCAAAGCCTTTTATCACTCATCATAATGCCTTAGGCGTAGAGCGTTTTTTAAGAATAGCCCCTGAACTTTATCTAAAAAGACTTGTTGTAGGGGGATTTGAGGCTGTTTTTGAGATCAATCGTTGTTTTAGAAATGAGGGCATGGATCTTACGCATAATCCTGAGTTTACTTCCATAGAGTTTTACTGGGCGTATCATAATTATGAGGATTTGATGAACTTAACTGAAGAACTTTTTGCTTTGCTTTTAAAAGAGCTAAATTTAAGCACTAAGCTTGAATATGATGAGCAAATTATCGATTTTTCAAAGCCTTTTGAGAGGATAAGCTATAAAGACGCCTTGAAAAAATATGGCAATTTAGATGAAACCCTCATTAATGATAAGGAAAAAATTCTAGCCAAACTTAAACAAGATGGCTTTGAAGCCAATGAAAAGCTTGATTTAGGCTATTTGCAAGCTGAGCTTTTTGATCATTATGTAGAAAGTAAGCTCATCAATCCAACTTTTATCACGCATTTTCCAATTTCCATAAGCCCACTTTCAAGAAGAAGTGATGAAGACACACAAATTGCTGAAAGGTTTGAGCTTTTCATCGCTGGTAAAGAATTTGCCAATGGCTTTAATGAGCTTAATGATCCTTTGGATCAATATGAGAGATTTTTAAAACAAATAGAAGCAAAAAAAGCAGGTGATGATGAAGCTTGCGAGATGGATGAGGATTTTGTGCAGGCTTTAGGCTATGCTATGCCGCCAACAGCAGGTGAGGGCATAGGCATAGATAGGCTTGTTATGCTTTTAAGCAACAAAAAATCAATACGCGATGTCATACTTTTCCCAGCTATGCGTCCTTTAAAAACAGAAATCAAGGAGTAAAAATGAGTTTAGAGCAATTTGACAAAGAAATTTTTGATCTTACCAACAAAGAACTTACTAGGCAATGCGATCATCTTGAGATGATAGCCAGTGAGAATTTTACCCTCCCTGAAGTTATGGAGGTTATGGGTAGCATACTTACTAACAAATACGCTGAGGGTTATCCTGGCAAGCGTTATTATGGTGGTTGTGAATTTGTTGATGAGATAGAAAACATAGCTATAGAGCGTTGCAAAAAGCTTTTTAATTGTCAGTATGCAAATGTGCAGCCAAATTCAGGCTCACAAGCAAATCAAGGCGTGTATATGGCACTGCTTCAACCTGGCGACAAGATTTTAGGTATGGATTTAAGCCACGGCGGACACCTTACACATGGGGCTAAGGTAAGCTCATCTGGCAAGGTTTATGAGAGCTTTTTTTACGGCGTTGAACTTGATGGGCGTATAAATTATGAAAAAGTAAGACAAATCGCTCACATAGTAAAGCCTAAGATGATAGTATGTGGTGCAAGTGCGTATGCAAGGGTGATTGACTTTGCTAAATTTAGAGAGATTGCTGATGAGGTTGGGGCGTATTTATTTGCTGATATAGCCCATATTGCTGGGCTTGTTGTAGGTGGGGTTCATCCAAGTCCTTTTCCTCACGCTCATGTAGTAAGCTCAACTACGCACAAAACCTTAAGAGGTCCAAGAGGCGGTATTATCATGACAAATGATGAAGAGCTTGCTAAAAAGATAAACTCAGCCATTTTCCCAGGCATTCAAGGCGGTCCTTTAATGCATGTTATCGCTGCAAAAGCAGTAGGCTTTAAGTTTAATCTTAGTCCTGAGTGGAAAGTATATGCCGAGCAAATCATTAAAAATGCAAAAAAATTAGCCCAAGTACTCATGGCAAGAAAATACAAAATCGTAAGTGATGGCACAGATAATCACCTTGTATTAATGAGCTTTTTAGATCGTGAGTTTAGCGGAAAAGATGCTGATATAGCACTTGGAAACGCTGGTATTACAGCAAATAAAAATACAGTTCCAGGTGAAAAAAGAAGTCCATTTATCACATCTGGCTTAAGACTTGGCACTCCAGCACTTACAGCAAGGGGCTTTAAAGAACAAGAAATTGAGCTTGTAGGAGAAAAAATTGCTGATGTTTTAGATGACATTAACAACACCGCCTTACAAGCTAAGGTAAAACAAGAGCTTAAAGAACTAGCTCATCAATTTATCATCTATACAAAGGCTATGTTTTGATTGCTATGAGTGATTTATCGCTGATTAAGATGATTAGCGATCATTATTTTATAAAACGGGATAAGATAATCAATAAATTTGAATATCGGGGTAGATATTTTTTCAATAAATTTGAAAGAATTAATGCTCCTTTAACTTCAAATTTAATCAAAGAACATATGGAAGGCAAGATTATCATTGCTCACGATCTCATCACGAGAGATAATCATGTCGAAAATATAGTCTTTGATTACAATGGTTTTAATGCTGAAAAATTCTGGCATAGAGCCCAACTCATCTTAAGAGAGCAAGGCTTTATTAATTTTACAGCTTACAAAACAAAAACGCCTGGGCATTTGCATCTTTATGTGCATAAAGGGCATACAACCTTTACAGAAGGTTGCCAGCTTGCTTCAAAGCTTTCTTCGCTTTTTGCAAGCAAAATGCCAACTGAATGGAGGGCATTTCCAAATTTAAATATGCCAAAAGAATACAATATCATGATCTTACCTTATGAAGTATATCGCAAAGAACGCGGTTCTTCATGGTCTAGACATATGTAAAAGGAGCAAAAATATGGAGAATAAAAATAGTTTTGATGATCTCATCTTGGATAAAAACAACAAAAGCGAAAAGATTAAAAAAATCCTGCTTCGTGTTATCGCCCTTGTTATCTTGTTTTTGATTGTAATGATAGTGATGAAGCTCATTAACAGCGATGAAAGCACGAACCAAGCGCAAAATTCTCAAAGTATCTTTCCGAGCGAACCAAGCAACGAACAAAGTCCAAATACTTTTGATCAAATTCCAATCAGCTCTTCAACCATAGAAGATGATCAATTTCAAGCTTTAAGAGATAGAATGCAAGGACTTGAACAAAACGAAAGTGCTGGTAATGAAGCCAATCAAAGCTTTGCAATGCCACCTTTAGAAGAACCTAGGGTAGAAATTCCAACTACCCTGCCACAAGAACCAGCCCAAACGACAGCAAAGCCCTCTGCCGAAGAGAAAAAACCAACACCACCAAGCAAAACCCAATCAAGCCCTACAACTACAACAAAGCCAAAAACTGAGCCAAAACCAGCAGCTACTGATCCTAAAGACTTATTTGATGATGTAAAAACCACAGCAAATGATGACAAACTTAGTGCTGGGACTTATATACAAATTTTTTCAGTGTCTAAGTTTGATCCAAAGTCAAAAGAACTTGCCCTCATCAAGCAAAATGGCTATGAATATAAGCTTTATAAAACAAAAGTCAATAATAACGATGTAACAAGAGTGCTTATAGGACCTTTCTCAAAAGATGAACTTAGCGCCGAACTTAGCAAGATCAGGGAAAAGATCAAAAAAGACGCCTTTACTTTCCAAGTAAAATGAAACGTCTTTTAGCTGTTATTGGCGATCCTATCGTGCATTCAAAGTCCCCTAGAATGCACAACAACGCCATTAAAGCTTTAAAGCTTGATGGCTTGTATCTTCGCTATCATTTGCGTGATAAAAATGAACTAAAAAATACACTTTTTGCTTTAGGGCTTTATGGAGCAAATATCACCTTACCCTTTAAAGAAGAAGCTTTAAAAATCGCTGATTTTAAGGATGAACTTGCTTTAAAAATAGGTTCAGCCAATACTCTACTTATCAAAGAAAAGCAAATTTATGCTTATAATACCGATGGCTTAGGCTTTTTAAAGGCTATAGAAAATTTCACAACCATAAAAAAAGCCTTGATTTTAGGAGCTGGTGGCACAGCTAAGGCTTTAGCCTTTATGCTTGATCAAAAAGGCGTTGAAGTGTGCGTTGCAAATCGCTCAAAAGAAAAATTACTTCATTTTCAAAACTATGAAAACTATACTTATGACAAACTCAAAGTGCAAGAATACGATCTTATCATCAATACTACTTCAGCTGGACTTAAAGATGAGAACTTACCTTGCGAAGTAAATTTACTTAACGAACTCTGCAAAAAAGCTCGATATGCTTTTGAGGTGATTTATGGCAAGCAAACACCCTTTTTACAGCTTTGCAAATACAACAAACTTGAATGCAAAGACGGACTTGATATGCTTTTATGGCAAGGTATTTTTGCTTTTAAACTCTTTTTTGATTTAAAAGACGAGACTAAAGATGCAAGCATAATCAAAGCCATGAAAGAAGCTCTTTTACTATAATCAAAACTTATAAATTTAGTTTTTTAGCTAAAAATTTACTTTTAAAAAGCTCTTAGGTAAGAAAAATTTTTAGATATGTTAAAAATGCGAAAATATGCATAAGGCACAAAAATATAAAACTAAAAGGTAAATAAATTACATTTCTCTTGTGTTTATTTTTCACACGCTTGAAAATAAATTATCAAAATTAAACTAAAATTAATAAATCTTATCTTATCATTAGCTTAATCAAATAAAAACCAAAAGGGGTCAAAATGACTTTTAAAGAACTAGAAGCTCGTTTGAAAGAGCTTGAAAGTCTGCCTTCTATGAAAGGAAATTCTTCTATACCCAAAGCTTTAGAAGAAGCTGGATTTTCAAGAAGAGATTTTATGAAATGGGCTGGAGCAATGACAGCATTTTTAGCTTTGCCTGCAAGCTTTACGCCTATGGTCGCAAGGGCTGCAGAGCTTACTGATCGCGTGCCTGTTATATGGCTGCATATGGCTGAATGCACAGGTTGTAGCGAAAGCTTACTAAGAAGCGATACACCAACTATTGATAGCCTTATTTTTGACTATATCTCTTTAGAATACCATGAAACCGTTATGGCAGCTTCTGGTTGGCAAGCTGAAGAGAATTTAGAATCAGCCATTGAAAAATACAAAGGGAATTATTTTTTAATGGTTGAGGGCGGAATTCCAGTTGGAGAAACTGAAAACTATCTTACTATAGGAGCTCACGCTAAAACAGGCAGACAAATCGCTACTGAAGCCTGTAATAACGCCAAAGCTATCCTTGCTATAGGCACTTGCTCAAGCTTTGGTGGCATTCAAGCAGCCCACCCAAATCCAAGCAATGCTAAACCTTTACACAAAATCACAAACAAAGAAGTGATTAATGTCCCGGGCTGTCCGCCAAGTGAAAAAAACATTGTTGGCAATGTGCTTCAGTTTTTACTCTTTGGCAAACCAGCTCTTGATGTGTATAATCGTCCAAAATGGGCTTATGGCTTAAGAATTCACGATCTTTGCGAAAGAAGGGGGCATTTTGATGCGGGTGAATTTGTCGAGCATTTTGGTGATGAGGGAGCAAAGAATGGATATTGTTTATATAAAGTAGGTTGTAAAGGACCTTATACTTTTAATAATTGCTCAAGAGAAAGATTTAACCAGCATACCTCTTGGCCTATCCAAGCAGGACATGGTTGTATAGGCTGTTCTGAGCCAAATTTCTGGGATACTATGCAACCTTTTGAAAAACCTTTAGCAAGCCACCAATTTAACAGCGTATTTGGTGGTTTGGGTTCTGATGCTATGGCTGATAAAATCGGCATTGGCGTGCTTTGTCTTACAGGCGTAGCTATAGCTGCTCACGCTGCAATTGCAACTATGAAAAAAGGAAATGAGGAATAAAATATGAGTCAAAAAATTATCGTAGATCCTATCACAAGAATAGAAGGACACCTTAGAGTTGAAGTTGTCGTTGATGAAAATAATGTCGTTAAAGAAGCCTACTCAGGCTCAACTTTGTGGCGTGGTATAGAAGTTATCGTTAAAGGACGCGATCCAAGAGATGCTGGCTTTTTAACACAAAGAATTTGTGGGGTTTGCACTTTTTCTCATTATAAAGCAGGCATTGTAGCAGTTGAAAACGCTCTTGGTATCACCCCTCCTCTTAATGCGCTTTTAACGAGGACATTGATGAATTCAGCCCTCTTTTTACACGATCACATAGTGCATTTTTATCAATTACACGCGCTTGATTGGGTAGATATAGTTTCAGCCTTAAGTGCTGATGTGAAAAAAGCAAGTGATTTGGCTTTTACTTTCACTCCAAATCCTTATGCAACTGGAGCTGATAAACTCCTAGAAGTGCAAAAAAGAGTAAAAACCTTTGTGGATAAGGGCAATCTTGGACCTTTTGCAAATGCGTATTATGGACACCCAACTTATCGCTTAAGTCCAGAAGAAAACCTTATCGCACTCTCTCATTATCTTGAGTGCTTAAGAGTGCAAAGGATTATCGCTCAATGTATGGCTATTTTTGGGGCTAAAAATCCACACCCTCAAAGCTTAACAGTTGGTGGTGTAACTTGTATTATGGATCTTTTAAGTCCAGCTAGAATGGGCGAGTATTTAGAAAAATTCAAAGAAGTGGCTGACTTTGTAAATCGTGCGTATTATCCGGATTTAATCATGGCTGGTAAAAAATACGCCACAGAAGCAAGCGTGGTTAATGATGTGGGCGTGCCAAATTTATTTACTTTCAAAGAATTTCAACTTGGGGCAAATGAATGGCTCTTTGAGAGCGGTATCATCAAAAATGGCGATTTAAGCAAGGTTTATGAGGTAGAAGAAGATAAGATCACTGAAGAAGCAACGCATTCTTGGTATAAAAATGATGCTCCACTTCATCCTTATGATGGCGAAACTGAGCCAAATTATACCGGACTTGTTGATGGTGAGAGCATAGATCATCACGGCAAAGTTGTGAAAACAAAGAATTTTAACACAGCAGGTAAATACAGCTGGATCAAAGCACCAAGATATGATGGTGAGGCTATGCAAGTAGGACCTTTGGCAAATATAGCTGTAAATTATGTCAAAGGTAATAAATATGTCGTACCAGTTGTTGATGAGTTCTTAAAGGTAACAGGGCTTCCTATAACAGCCGTTTTAAGCACACTTGGAAGAACTGCAACTCGTTGTATAGAAGCAAAAGTTATCGCTGATAATGCTCTTACAGCATTTAACAACTTGGTTGAAAATTTAAAAACAGATCAAAGTACTTGCGCGCCTTATGTTATCGATCCAAACAAAGAGTATAAAGGACGATATATGGGGCATGTGCCAAGAGGAACTTTATCTCATTGGTGCAGGATTAAAAACGGCGTGATTGAAAACTGGCAAGCTGTAGTGCCAAGCACTTGGAATGCCTCCCCAAAAGATAGCAAAGGCAAAGGCGGAAGCTATGAAGAATGCCTCATAGGACTTAAAATAGCTGATGTTAAACAACCGCTTGAAATCATACGCAAAATTCACTCTTATGATCCTTGTATAGCGTGTGCTGTGCATGTTATGGATACTAAAGGCAACAATTTAAGCGAATACAAAGTCAGCGTAAATGTCTAAGGAGCTTCACATGAAAGAAAAAATTGCACTCAATAGCCTAAGAGCTGATCTTGACGGACAGCCTCGTCGCACTGAGTATGAATTTAGCATAGGACTTCGTGCTACGCATTGGCTTAGAGCTATTAGCATAGTGATTTTAGTAGGCACAGGCTTTTACCTTTCTTATGTGTTTCAAAGCCCTATAAGCAATGCAGAGCCAACAAATTTTATGCAGGCAAAATACCGCTTTGTGCATGAAGTTGCTGGCTTTATCTTGCTTGCTTGTATACTTTTTAAGGTATATTTGTTCTTCTTTGATAGGATCAGTCACAAAGAACGCGTCAGTCTTAAAGATACGCTTAGCCCAAAAGTATGGATAGAGCAGCTTAAATTCTATCTTTTTATAGGCAAACATCCACATTTAAAAGGTTGTTATAATCCTTTGCAGTTTGCAACTTATACTTTTTTTTATGCAGTTATGTTTGGTATCATTATCACAGGGCTTATTTTGTATGTGCATGTATATCATGACGGACTTGGCGGCTTTTTGTATGGCATACTTCGCCCTATAGAAGCTATGCTTGGTGGATTAGCTGAAGTTCGTACTTACCATAGGCTTTTAATGTGGGTTATTATTGTTTTTGTGCCTATACACATTTATATGGCTGTGTTTAACTCGCTTAAAGGTAAAGATGGTAGTTTAGATGCTATATTTAGTGGCTACAAATACATAAGAGACGATCAAAGATTTTAATGCGTTATCTTGTACTTGGTATAGGCAATATCATGTTTGCCGATGAGGGCGTGGGGGTGCATTTTGCAAAGCTTATGCAAAAAAACTACGCCTTTCATCACCCAAATGCAAGCCTTGAATTTATGGATGGAGGCACCTTAGCCTTTCAGCTTAGCTACATACTTGCAAGCTATGATAGGCTTATCATTATAGATTGCTTAGAAGCTGATGATGCAAATATAGGCGATGTGTTTTTCTTTCCTTATTCAGCCATGCCAAAAAAAATCTCTTGGAGTGGAAGCGCTCATGAGATAGAAATGCTTCAAACTCTGCAGTTTATGGAGCTAAACGGGGATTTGCCCCAAACTCAAATTCTAGCTGTGATACCAAAACGCATAGAACCTATGAGCTTTGAGCTTTCAAGCGAGCTTTTAAAAGCCATACCTCTCATGCAAAAAACTTTACTTGAATACCTTAGCAAAGAAGGCTTTAGTTACGAAAAAATAAATGATTTTTCTATACAAGAACTTGCTGAAATTTCATATAAAAACCCCTAAACCACACCCGCTTATTTTTAATATAAGCTTAAATTTAATACTTTTTTAAAAAATGAAATTAAGAGAAAAATAATTTATTATGTAAAAATTTAAACCAAGAAAATTAGATTTTACTAAATTTTGTGGATTGGTTGTTAAGCTTGAGGCAACTAAAGATTAGATTATAATGCCCTTTCATTTCTCACAATGGAAAAAATTCTTGCTTTTTTATGATTTATTTCATATCAAAAACTTACGCCAGAATTAAGCTCCCACATTGGCAAGAAAATTCCCAAAGCCAAAAATAGCACCAAAACTGCTACAAAAAGCGTCATTAAAGGCTCTAAAAGAAGTAAAAAAGTATCCATGATATGATTTTGTTTGAGCTCATAATACTCAGCGATTTTTGCACTCATTTCGTGAAGTTTGGAGCTTTTCATCGCTACAGCTAACATAGATAAAACTATAGGCTCAAACAAAGCTAGCCTCTTAAATGCCTCATCAAGCCTTAAGCCTTGCTCGCAAAGCTCGTCTAGCTTTTGAAACTTTTCTTGCAAGAAAAGATTACTTAGGCTCATTCTTGCAAGTTTTAAAGAGTGCTGTAGTGGCAACGCACTTTGCAAAAGCAAAGCAAAAATCATAAAAAAATGAGTGTTTTGATTATAAAAGATGAGTTTTGAGAAAAAAGGAATTTTTAGCAAGAGAGTATGATTAAAATACGCAAAATCGTGATTTTTCTTATACAAATACACAAAAAATATCAAAAACACGCAACAAAACACAAGCAAAGGCACGAAAAAGTCTTGCAAAAAATTATATATAGCCAGCATAAAACGCGTGATAAAAGGCAGTTCAAGCTCAAAATCATCAAAGATAAGTTTAAATTCAGGCACTACAAAAAGCATTAAAGCACAAAATACCACGATCAAAGATACAAAGACAAACAAAGGATACGCCAAAGCTTTTTTAAGACGTTTTGTGTTGTTTAAGCTTTTTTCTCTTAGTTCGCAAAGTCTTAAAAATACACTAGATAAATCGCCTGTATTCTCCCCCATCTTAATCAAAGCAAGCTCAGCCCTATCAAAAGCAAAACCAGAATTTTCAAAAGCTATATTTAAGCTTTGTCCGCTTTGAAGAGCTTGGAGAATTCGTGTTAAAAAAAGCTTGATTTTAGTGTCTTTATGATGAGCTTTTAACTCTTTAAAAGCCAAAGATACACTCACTCCAGCACCCAAAAGCAAGGAAAGCTCCTTAAAAAGTAAGGCTAAAATTTGTGGCTTTAAGCTAAGATCAAAATACCTAAATTCTTCTATATGAAGGACATTAAAACCCTTAGCCCTAAGCTCATCTTGTGCTTTTAGCTTGTTTTGAGCTTTGATGATAAGGCTTTTTGTTTTATTTTTAGACTTGATAAGAACACTAAATTTTTTCATCTTAGCACCCTTAAAAGCTCTTGCAAACTCGTAACTCCAAGCCTTACCTTAGCCAAACCTAGCTCAAACATAGTTTTAAAACCTTGTTTTCTTGCATACGCTAAAAGCTCGTTTTTACTCTTGTTTTCTCGTATCATTTCAGCTAAATTTGTATCAATAAATAAAAACTCAGCCACCACTTCCCTACCTACAAAACCGCTTTGCCTGCAGTATTCACAACCTCTTGCTTCAAAAAACTCTTCTTTTACGCCTTCAAATTCAATGCTAACTTTTTCTTTACAATGCTTACAAAGCTTTCGCACAAGCCTTTGAGCGATGATGAGCGTAAGAGCTGAAGCAAGCAAATAAGGCTTTGCTTTCATATCAAGCATTCTGCTGATGGCTGAGACAGCATCATTTGTATGCAAGGTTGAAAATACCAAATGCCCTGTAAGAGCTGATTTAACAGCTATATCAAGACTTTGCTCATCTCTCATCTCACCTATCATAATCACATCTGGATCTTGCCTTAAAATTGCCCTTAAAGCATTGTTAAAATCAAGTCCAGCTTTAGGATTAAGTAAAATTTGCTGCACCAAGCTTAAGCGGTATTCTACCGGATCTTCAACACTAATAATCTTTTTATTTTCATTTTGAATTTCACTCATCGCTGCATACAAAGTCGTGCTTTTTCCGCTTCCTGTTGGTCCTGTAACAAGAATCATACCAAAAGGCAGTTGAATGCTTTGGCGAAAAAGTTGCAAACTCTTAGCTTCAAACTCCAAATTTTCAAGGCTTAAAAACTTCTGCTTTCGTTCTAAAATTCGAAGCACTAAACTTTCAGCATAAAGCAAAGGTAAAGATGAAAGCCTAAAATCGTATTCTAAACCCTCAAATTCCATCACAAAACTTCCATCTTGGGCTTTTCTTGTCTCAGCTATATTTAAGTGAGCCAAAAGCTTGATATATAAAATCAAAGCATGATAAATTTCAAGCTCTACTCGCAAAAAAACGCCCAAAAGTCCATCTATCCTAAATCGTATCAAAGCTTCTTCACTGCTTGGCTCAAAGTGTATATCACTTGCCCTAAGCTTTATAGCTTGCAAACAAATAAGTTCAAAAAGCTTTGCTACTGCACTTTTATCCTTTTTATCGCTATGTGTAAGCTCTATTTTAAGCTCAGCGATCAAATCATTAATCTCACATTCAAGGCTATATTTTTCAATGAAATTTTCTATCTTTGAAGGATTTGCAAGAAAAATTTTGATGAATTTATGTTTAAAAGAAGCTTGAAGCTTGTCTAAAAGTTCATTTGAAGGTATTTTTGCAAAAGCAAGATAAATGAAATTTTCATCTTCTTGAAAAACAAGACATTGACACTCTTTCATCTGCTTAAGACTTAATTTAGACAAAAAATAAGGATCATACTCTTTTAAAGCTTGAAATTCAAACCCTTTAAACACAGCAAAATCACGAAAAAAATGCTCTTTATTGATATTTAAATCAAGATAAATTGTATCAAGTGTAAGCTTATCTTGCTCATATAACTCACATAAAATAGGCAAGATTTTCGCATACTCAAGTTTTTGAAGCGAGTTTTTATCTTGAATATTTATGCCTAAAGCTTGAAATTTGTTTTTTAACTCATCACAATTTTGCACCCTACCCTCCTTTCTTTAATCATAACAAAAGCCAACTTTAAGAAAGGCGAATTTATAAAGATTTTTTAAGAATGTGTTAATTTATGGCTTATGAATTCGGGTATAATTTCAAAAAATAAGGAAAAATTGATGCAAAAAAATACCACTCTCTTTGCTTTTGGCTTAGCTGCAGCTGTTTTGATCTGCGTTGTGCCGTTTTTTCATACTCATTTTATGCTTAAAATCACCTGCGGACTGATTTCTGGGCTTATTTTGTATGTCTGTGCGTTTAAAAAACTAGACTTTGATGATAGCGCTTTATATGTTTTTGTGGGCTTTTTCATCGTGCTTAACTTTGCTTTTGGCGATATAAGTTCAAATCAAGGGGCAAATTTACTCATTTATCTTAGCATATATCTTTTAGGCTCCATTCCTTTTGGACTGATTTTAGCCCTTGTTTTTGCAAAAGTAGATATTAAAAGCGAGGGAAGCAAAAGCATAGGCGCAACAAATGTCTTAAGAGTAGTCAAGCAAACTGACCCAGCCCTAGCTAAAAAACTTGCTATCGCAACTATCATTCTTGATTTTGCTAAGGCAGCATGTCCGATTTTAATCGCTAAATTTATGGGAGCTGATGCAAATATGCTTTGGAGTATAGGTGTTTTTGCGGTGCTTGGGCATTGTTTTTCTATCTATCTTTTTTTAGACGGAGGCAAGGGCATAGCTACTGGGGCTGGGGTTATGGCTGTTTTGTTGCCACTTGAGCTTTTGGTGGCTTTATTTGTTTGGTTTGTGGTTGGTAAAGTGTTTAAAATTTCAAGTCTTGCTTCACTTGCTGGGGCATTAAGCTTTATTATCGCTTCTTTTGTATTTCATTATGATATGCCCCAAATTCATACACACGCACCGATTCTTATCATTTGTTTTATCATCTTTTATAAACACATACCAAATATCAAAAGATTGATTTTCAAAGAAGAATGCAAAGTCATATAAAAATAAAACTTCAATTCAAATGTATCATTGGAATTTTGGATTTTGAGCGAGAAAAAAAGCAAAAGATTATCATTAAGCTTAGGGCTAAAAGTAGTGATTTTTTAGATTATGCTTTGATTTGTAAATGGCTTAAAAAGACTTTCAAAGAAGAGCGATTTAGACTTTTAGAAGAGGCTTTGAGCTTTATAAGTCTTCATCTAAAAGAGCTTTATCCAAATTTGACATTTATAAAAATCAGCATTTATAAACCAAAGATTATAAAAAAAGCAAAATGCGGTGCTTACTTAAAGAAAAAATATTAAATTTTTTTTAAAGTTTTTTGAATATTTACTTAAATTGTGTTATCATTTACACTTAAGATTTTAAAAATTTAAGGATTAATCCAATGAGAATTTTAGTGATTGAAGACGACAATGCTTTAAACAAAAACCTCGTAGAAAATCTCAATCAATCAGGCTATCAAACTGATTCTTCAGAAAATTTCAAAGATGGCGAATACTTTATCGGCATTAGACATTATGATCTTGTACTTTCAAGCTGGAGCTTACCAGACGGCGAGGGTGCTGATCTCATCGGTGTGGTAAAGCAAAAATCTCCTCGCACTGCTGTTTTGATACTCTCTGCTAAAAACGACAAGCAAAATGAGATCAAAGCCCTTAAACTTGGTGCTGATGATTATATCAAAAAGCCAGCTGATTTTGATGTGCTTTTAGCCCGCATTGAAGCTCGTTTAAGAATGGGTGGAAGCAATGTCATCAAGATAGATGAGCTAACTATCGATCCAGATGAAGAAAAGATCACTTATAAAGGACAAGAAATAGAGCTTAAAGGTAAGCCTTTTGAAGTTCTTACACATCTTGCAAGGCATTCTGATCAAATTGTCTCTAAAGAACAACTCTTAGATGCGATTTGGGAAGAGCCAGAGCTTGTCACTCCTAATGTCATCGAAGTTGCTATCAATCAAATTCGTCAAAAAATGGATAAACCTTTAAATATCTCAACCATAGAAACCGTTCGTCGTCGCGGTTATCGCTTTTGTTTTCCTAAAAAATCATAAGCTATTTAAAGTTTGAGATAATGCAAAAACTCAACAATCAAACCCAAATTGCTTAGGGAGTTTTGTGATGGCAAAACGAACAGCTATAGTGGATTTGGGTTCTAACTCAGTGCGTCTTGTTATCTTTGAAAAAAGTTCTCGATACGCCTTTCATACTTTAGCTGAATACAAACGCAAGGTAAGACTTGGCGAAAACGCCTATAATAATGCTAAATTCTTACAAGCTCAAGCCATGCAAAGGACTCTAGAAACCTTAGAGTATTTTAAAGAAATGGCTTTAAAACACAAATGTAAAAAAATTCTCATTGTTGGCACCTCAGCCTTAAGAGACGCTCCAAATGGTAAGGATTTTATCAAAGAAGTAAAAGCTAAGCTTGGCTTAAACATACGCTGTATAGACGGCAAAACAGAATCTTACCTAGGCGGCTTAGCGGCTTTAAATTTACTCTCAAACATAAAAAATGCGACGACTTTAGATATAGGCGGAGGTTCAAGTGAGCTGTGTTTGATTAAAGAGGGTAAAATTCAAGACTGCCTTTCTTTAGACCTTGGAACAGTGAGGCTTAAGGAGTTATTTTATGATACAAACAGGTTTGAAAAGCTTGATACTTTTTTAGATGAGAGCTTAAAGCTGATCCCAGAGCATTTTAAAAACGACAAACTCATCGCTATAGGGGGAAGTTTAAGGGCGATTTCAAGTTCCATTATGGATAAAAACTCATATCCTTTGAAAACTTTGCACGAATTTAGTTATAAACTTGAAAATGAAAAAAAACACCTTGAGAGAATTTTAAATGCGAGCGTTGAGGATTTGTATGATTATGGTATCAAAAAGGATCGTTTTGATACGATCAGAGAAGGCACGTTGATCTTTACAAAAATCGCAGCCAAACTTGGCACAAAAGAAGTGATTACAAGTGGAGTTGGAGTGCGTGAGGGTGTGTATTTAAATGATATCTTACCACCTAATAAACGCTTTGCAAGTAATTTTAATCCAAGCGTAAAGTCCTTGCAGGATCGATTTTTGGGTAAGGAAAAAACTAAAATTCCTCATTATGTTTCTTTGCTCTTTGACGAGCTTTCAAATTTACACAATCTTGACGCACATTATAAAAGCACATTAATTCATGCTGCTAAGCTTTGCAATATAGGCTCGTATTTGAATTTTTACTTTTCAAATGAGCATAGTTCATATTTTATCCTCAATGCTTTAAATTATAATTTTTCTCATCAAGAAAAAACACTCATTGCCATACTTATTCGTAGTGCTGGACGAAAGATCGGCATTTATGCTGAGCCTTTTAAGGAGCTTTTGCCTTCATTTGAGATTATGTCTTGGCTGAATTTTATGCTTGGTTATGCAAAAATCATCGCTTTAAATCACCCAAATGAAAGCAAACTTGAATTTACACTTCACAATAACAGCTTATATCTTTACAGCACTAAAAATCTCAATATCCCAAAAGATGAGCTTAAAAAACTTATCTTGCCTCAGGACTTGGTTCTTGTTTTAAATCAAAAGCCTTGATTTAAAAGCTTAGAATTTATATGAAAATACAAGCTTATACGTGTTTTGATAACTTTGATCTAGCTTTTTCTCGCTATCCATAAGAAAAGCTAAATGTAAATTTTCATCAAGCTTATCAGCGCTGAAATAACTTAAACTATAGCCTAAAACTGCTCCGGCGATAACTTGAGCTGTGGTGTGTCTTTGAGCGTGTATCCTTGAAGCTCCAACCGTGCTAGCTAGCAAAGTAAAAGGCAAACTCGCTTTTAAGCCATATCGTTTATGCGAAAAACCAGCTGCAACAAAGGCAAAAGAAGTATGTCCGCTAGGAAAGCCATCAAAACTGCCGTTTTTAGGACGTTGAGAAATTTGAGCGGAGTGTTCATCGTGTTTAGAAAGGGCTACGAAGCTGTATTTGACTGCGTAAGTTGAAGCAAGAGTTAAAGCAGAGCCTAAAGCAAGTTGCTTAAAGCCTTCATAATCTTGTGTTGCAAGCGTGTAAGTAGCCAAGCTTAAGGGCAAAAACTGCATTACATCGCCATATTTTTCAATCCAATGCCCCCCCCCCCATTGCCATAAGAAAAGCTTATCATGCAAGCAAAAGCTAGCACAAGCTTTCTTAATCGATATTTTTTCATTGTTTCTCCTTTTTTTTGATAAGATTTTGAATTTTTTGTTTGTTTTCCTCAAAAAAGCTGTCAAAACTACGCTCTTTAGGTGTATGCTCAAGGCTTTCTTCACTTTGTGCATCACTGGTTTGCAAAAGTAGATTTGAAGCCCCTATGATTAAGGTGTAGCGTTTATTATCATATTCAAGTATGATGAATTTATTATTTTTATCTAAAGGTCTTTGAAAGATGAGCTTAACTTCTTTTGAGTTAAAATGATTTTTGTATTCAAGCTTGCGTTTAATCCACCAAAGCACGATTAAGAGTAAAACAAGCACACTTAAAACAAGGATATAATTTGTAAAATCAAAGCCTTCTAGGCTCGAGTTCTTGGGCTTTATGCTTTCATTGTTTTCATTTTTTAAGCTTAAAATGCTTGCTGTAGAGGCATTTAAGGCATTTTGACTTACACCTTGAGGCAAAACTCTTACGCGAAGTGAAATTTGATCTTTATCGCTACTTGCATTCACGCTTGCGTTATTTTGCGTTTCAAGCATGATAAGGGTTTGTTTATTTTGTGGGGTGATGAGAATTTGCTTGAGTAAATTTGACTTGAGTTCCCTTTTTTCTTCTTTTGCAGTGCTTAACTCATCAAGCGTGATAAGCACGAAATTCCCTTCTTTTTTCTGGACGATCTTGCCCTTATACGCACTATCAAAAACAAACATCAAATCAACCCTATCGCTTCTTTCATACACGCTAAAATCAACAAGCTTAGTAGCAAAAAGGGGCAAAGCAAAGCATAAAAAGAGTAAAAATTTCATTATACTTCTTTTTTAAAGTATTGCAAAACGCTTTTAGAATCTAAAATTTCATTGATACGAATGGCAAGATTTTTTTCATAGACCATGACTTCACCTTTACCAAAGATTCTTTTGTTGATATAAAGCTCCACGCTTTCTCCAGCTGGCTTTTCAAGATCGATAATAGAACCCACATCAAGCTTTAAAAGATCACTTACGCTCATATTTGTAGTGCCAAGTTCGCTGACAAAATCAACGGTTATGTCTAAGATATCTTCGTATGATTCAAGTAAGCCGGCATGATCGCCAAATTCATTTAATTTTTCACTCATATTTTTTTATAACCTACTCTTAATAAAGCTCCGTTAAGATCAAAAGTTAAAGCTCTATCAAGCTTGAAATTTTCAAAATCAACCCTACCTAAATACTCAGGTATGCCAAGCACATAATCCCCGCCTTTTTCATTGAGTTGCATCTTTGCATAGCCTATGATTTCATTAGCGCATTCTTTAGCTAAGTCGCAAAAATCGCCCTCATGAAAAGTTACATTTTGCAAAAATACCAATCTAAAATGTTCAAAAACGTCTTTTGAGAAAAAAAGATAGAAGTTAAATTCCCCCTCAATCTCGCTTTTAAGCATAATAGCCGCGCCATAAAGCTCACCTTCTATGCGCTCTCTTTGAGTAAGCTTGCCTTTTAAAATTTCCTCAAAAAAATGCTTGATAGAATCCTCAACAGCTCTAAACATCTTTTCTCCTTTTTTAAGTATAATTATAATAAATGAAAAATAAAAAAATAATTTATTCTTCGCTTTTTAAAAAATTTCATTCACTTTTTGCATGATTTTTGTGATCTTTTTCTCCTTAAAAGCCTCAACAATGCTTGTGCCAACTATAGCTCCATCACAAATTTGCTTGATATTTTGCACATCTTTAGCATTTTTTATTCCAAAACCTATAAAAATAGGTAAAGTTGTGTAAGCTCTTAGTTCTTTGACTAAGCTTTTAAGCCTTGAAAATCCTACTTGCTTGCCCCCTGTTATGCCAAGACTAGCCACCACATATACAAAGCCACTTGCCCTTGTGAGTATCTTTTGCATACGTTCTTTTGAAGTTGTAACGCTGATTAAAGGGATGAGTGCAAGCCCTGCTTTTTCGCACTCCTTAAAAAGCTCTTCATTTTCTTCAAAAGGAAGCTCTGGCACGATAAGCCCTTTAATGCCTACTTTTTTACTCTCTTCAACGAATTGTTTTATCCCATAAGAAAAGATTAAATTATAATAGACTAAAAAAACTATAGGCTTTTTGATTTTTAGCTCAGCTAAGCTTTTAAAAACCTCGTGTATATTTATGCCTTCATTTAAGGCTTGTAAGGCTGCCTCGCTGATTATCCTACCATCAGCTATAGGATCAGAATAGGCTATGCCAAGTTCTAAAATATCAATCTTACTTGTATCAAGTCTTTGTAAAAAAGCCTTAGTTGTGGCTAAATTTGGATAACCAAATACACTAAAAGCCACATTTGCCTTTTCTTTATAAAAATGCTTAAAATCAACCATAAATTTTTCCTTTTTTATAGCCTAAGATAGTGTGCATATCCTTATCGCCCCTGCCTGAAACATTGACTACTATAACGCTTTTTTTATCAAGTTTAGGACAAAGCTTTTCAAGATAAGCTAAAGCATGAGCACTTTCAACAGCTGGGATAATGCCTTCTTTTTGACATAAAAGCTTTAAAGCATTCATACATTCATCATCATTTATGGCATAGTATTTGACGCGTTTAAGTTCTTGTAAATACGCATGCACTGGACCAACTCCTGGATAATCAAGCCCAGCTGATATGCTATGAACGGGCAAGATATTGCCAAATTCATCTTGTAAAACCTTAGTTTTCATGCCATGGATTATGCCAGCTCTGCCCTTTGTTAAAGTAGCTGCATGATAAGGCGTATCAATGCCTAAGCCTGCTGCTTCTATACCAATAAGCTTGGTGTGTTTATCTTTTAAAAAACCTTGAAAAATTCCAATAGCATTTGATCCACCACCCACACAAGCGATGACATAATCAGCCTTTTTACCAAGCTTTTGAAGTTGTTTTTTACACTCCTTGCCAATCACACTTTGAAAATGTGCGACAATTTGAGGATAAGGATAAGGACCAACTACGCTTCCTATGACATAAAAACTTTTTTCTATCTCATTGATCCATACTTGAATGGCTGCTGTAGTCGCTTCTTTAAGTGTTTTTAAGCCTGTATGAATTTCTCTTACCTTAGCACCTAAGAGTTTGATTTTTTGGACATTTAAAGCCTGTCTTTGTGCATCAGTTGCACCCATAAAGACTTCACATTCTAAGCCCAAAAGTGCTGCAGCTGTGGCAGTAGCTAAGCCGTGCTGTCCAGCTCCAGTTTCAGCAATGATCTTTTTTTTACCCATTTTTTTAGCTAATAAGGCTTGAGAAAGGGCGTTGTTAATCTTGTGCGAGCCTGTGTGATTTAAATCCTCTCTTTTAAGATAAATTTCATGCCCATAATATGAACTTAAATTTTGAGCCTTATAGAGTGGAGATTTACGCCCTACATAGTCTTTTAGCAAGCCTTTGAGCTCTTTTTTAAATTCCTTTGTAAAAGCTATGGTTTTAAAAGCATGTTCAAGCTCAATAAGAGCAAACATAGCCGTTTCTGGCACAAAGCTGCCTCCAAAATCCCCATAATAACTTTTCTTCATCGTCCTACCTTTTTTAAAAGTTGTATAATCAAAGCCTTATCCTTTAAGCCTAAAGCATTTTCAACCCTTGAGTTTATATCGATGATCTTAGGCTTAAACTTACAAGCTTGTTCTATATTATCAAGTCCTATGCCACCAGCTAAGGCAAAGTCTTTTGGGTAATTTTGCAATAAATTCCAGTTAAAACTTATGCCATTACCGCCTTTAAATTTACCCTTAGTATCAAAAAGCACTAAATCAGCATTAATATTTTCATCATATTTAAGCTTTTCATCTACGCTTATAACTTGCCAAAGTTCAAGTTTTAAGGCTTTAGCTTGAGTATAAAGATCCTTGCTTACCTTTTTATAACACTGAAGGACATCTAAAAAACTTGCATGCTTGAGTATAAACTCATCGCTTTCATCAACAAAAACCCCAACAGCTTTTTTTCCTGAATTTCTAATGATAAGGCTAAGCTCTTGGGCTAGATCAAAGCTTACTTGTCTTGGGCTTTTTGCAAAGATAAGCCCCATATAATCGATATTTAAGCTAGCAATTTGCTCGCAATTTTGCCTTTCTTTAATCCCACAAATTTTAATTTTCATGCAAGGTTCTTAATTGTTCTTGATAGGTGTGAAAAAAGTCAAGCACCCTACCAGAATAAATAGCCTCAAGCACTATATCCTTAGCCTGCATAGGATTTTCAACCTTATTTGCTGTATAAAGAGCAAACATAGCATTAAGCACCACTATATCAAATTTAGCCCCCTTAATCTTCCCAGCTAGAGTATCAAGCAAAATCTTCGCATTAAAGCTCGCATCAGCCCCTACTATATCGCTGTGAAAAGCTCTTTTAAAGCCAAATTGTTCTGGGCTTACTTCATAGTATAAGATCTCACCATCTTTAAGCTCATATACGCTAGTATCTGCACAAATGCTTATCTCATCCATGCCGTCCTTACCACGCACTACAAGGGCATGTTTTCGTCCAAGCACTCTTAAAACCTCAGCTAAAAGCTTATGCACAGGCTCGTGATAATTACCTAAAAGCTGGTATTTAAGCTTTAAATTTGGGTGCAATAATGGTCCTAAGACATTAAACACGGTTTTTACCCCAAGTTTTTGTCTTACTTCTCTTACCTCGCCAACTAAGGAGTGAAAATAAGGAGCGTGAAAAAAGGCAAGTCCTAGTTTATCAAGCACTTCTTTTTGCTTGCTTATGCTCTTATATGTGTTGATTTTTAAGGCTTCAAGCACATCAGAGCTTCCGCTTGAACTTGAAATGGCTTTATTTCCATGCTTTGCTACCTTTACGCCAAGTGCGCCTAAGATAAAAGCTGTTGTGGTAGAGACATTAATACTCTTAAAACCATCGCCTCCTGTGCCTACTATATCGATCATCTCGCTTTCATCGCTAAAAGTTTGTGAGTATTTTAAGATATTACGCACTAAGGCACTTAGGGATTCTTCGTTTAGGGATTTTTCAGTGATTAAGATGAGTAAGGCAGCAAGCTGTATAGGCTCATACTCTTTTGAAGCGATGATTTTACAAATTTTTTCAAAATCAAGGCTTGTAAGGGCGGTATTTTCTTGAAGTTTGTTGATAAAATGAGTGAGTTTTGGTTTTTCTTCAGGCTTTTTTTCAGCTTTTAATTCTAAGAAATTCTTAAAAATCTTTAGCCCATATTCGCTAAAATAACTCTCTGGGTGAAACTGCACACCAAAATAAGGCAAGCTTTTATGCCTCATCGCCATTAAAACTCCATCTTCGGTATAAGCAAGAGCTTCTAAGCACTGGGGTAAATCCTCAACTACTAAAGAATGATAACGCATCACCTCAAAACTTAAGGGCATATCTTTAAAAATATAAGCTTGATCTTTAAGCTTGATTGTTGAAGTATTGCCATGTGCAACTTGCTTTAATCTTGAAATACTCGCGTTAAAAGCAAGCCCTAAGGCTTGATGGCCCAAACAAACGCCAAGTATTGGTATATCTAAACCGCTTTTAAAAAGCTCTAAGCTTATGCCGCTATCTTTTGGGTGTTTGGGTCCTGGACTTATGACTATAAAATCTGGCTGTAAAGCCTTAAGCTCATCTAAGCTTATCATATCATTTCGCACCACTTTTACTTCGCCTTCATAAAGCTGAGTAAGCATGGTTTTGACATTAAATACAAAAGAATCATAATTATCAATCAATAAAATCATCATTTATCCCTTAAAGCTTCAAAGCTTTTAATGAGGCTTTGTCTTTTAGCCTTGATCTCGGCGTATTCTTTTTCAGCCTCGCTTTTCATCACTACCCCAGCCCCACTTGCGATAAAAGCTTTATTTTGAGTAAAAAAAGCTGAACGTATGATAATGGCTAGGCATACATTTTCATTAAAATTTAAAAAGCCAATAGCCCCACCATACACGCCACGATTAAGCCCCTCAAGTTGGGATATAAGCTCTAAAGCCCTAATCTTTGGAGCCCCACTTAAGGTGCCTGCTGGAAAGATAGCCCCTATAGCATCAAAAATGCTTGCTTCATCTTTTAAAAAAGCATACACACTTGAAACTATATGCATAACATATTGATAATTTACCAGCTCAAAGACATTTTCAACCCGAGTTTTTGTGCCAAATTTAGAGATGTCATTACGCGCAAGATCAACAAGCATTCTATGCTCGCACAATTCCTTTTCATCACTGAGTAAATCTTTTGCTAAAGCCTCTTTATCGCTTGTTTCATCTAAATTTCTTGTGCCAGCTATAGGCGCGATGAAAATTTCTTTATTTTTTATGCTTAAGACAAGCTCAGGTGAAGAACCAACCACAACGCCATACCTGCTTGGAAAATGAAACATATAAGGGCTTGGGTTTTGCTTTGCAAGCTCACTATAAAAGCTAAGGCTATCAACATTACTTTGTATGCAAAGTTGTTTTGAAAGCACGACTTGAAAGATGTCCCCACTGGCAAGGTATTCTTTAGCCTTTTGTATCATGGCTATAAAATCAGCTTTTTCAGCTTCTAAATCATTTTCTATCTTAAATTCAAACTTACAAGTCTTATCTTGAATTTCTTCATTTTTTAAGCACTCAAAATACTTTTTATCTCCATACTCAAAATAAAGCTTAGAATGCTTTTCATACACCAAATACGCCCTAGCATTGGCAAATAAAAACAAAGGAAAATCATAATTTTTAAGTCTAGGCGTGTCAATTTTTTCAAAAAAAGTATAAAAATCAGCAGCTAAAACCCCAAAAAATCCAGCATATTCACACAAAGGCTTTTTCGCACTTTCTTGATAAAACTCAAATTTAAGCTGACTTAAGTCCATATCTTTAGCGTCTAAAAAAAGAGGATCAATACCAATGATGACTTTATTATCATCTTCAGCAAAATAAGAATACTCATAATGCTTTAAAAGTTGTTTATAATACACAATCGGCGAGCATGAAAGCATAAAAAAACCTTTGATTATTTTCTTAATAAAAGTTTAAGATAATAAGGCTAAAATTTGGCTGAATTTAGCTTTAAAAGCATTGTAAAATCAAGAAACAAAGCCAAGAGTTTAAAACTGATATTGTGCTTTTATATTAAAATTAATATTGTTTGAGTTTTTACTTATCTCATCATCAAAACCCAGCAAAAAAGAAGTTTTATCTGTGCCAAGACGCACATTTGCTCCTATGCGGATAAGACTTTTATCCAGTTTGTGCTTCAGATTAAAATTTGAACCTGTAAAATCATAAAAAGAAGCACTATTTTTAAGCACATTGCCTAGTAATCTTTGTTCGTAAAACGCAAAAAGATTAAAACCTGAACTTGGATTTAAATCATACGCATCACTTAATGTATAAGATAAATTTGTCCCCACGCTCATACTAAGACTATGATAGTTTTTGTTTTTATGATTTACGCTAAGCAAGGCTTTGTTTTCTTTGATCTCATCTTGATACATAAAAGTATAAGCGCCATAAATCATAGGAGAGAGTTTCAATGTAGAATCAACCAAAGCAAAAGAAAGCTTTTCATCTAAAAGCAAATCCTTGCTTATACCTGCGTGAAAAGAGCTTAAAAGGTTGTTATAGCTTGCTTTTGGGCGAGAGTCTTGATTGTAAATATTTCTTCGAAGTTGATTTCGAGCAAAGCCCAAAGATACACCACTCACAACATTTACAAAATCAAGATCAGATTTGAAAGTAAAACCCGTTGAAAGAAGATGAGCTTTTATATATGAGTTTTCAAAATCGCTGTAATTATACGCATAGTTTAAAAATCCAGCCAAAAAAGTTCTCTCATCAACATACTTTAAAGCTTCTAATTTTGAACCCACGCCATATCCATCATAAGATTCATCATCAACATAAGTATAACTTGGATTTAAGCTGATTTGCTCGCTATTTTCTTGCAAGAGCAAGAGTATATTTTCAAAGCCTAATCTTTCTTGAATTCTTCTTATCCTTGCTGTATTTTTAAGATGATCGTTATTGTCTATACTTTCTAAGGTTTTTACATAATCATTATTTGCCATAGCATTAAGCTCGCCAAAAAACTGAGTATAAGAAGCTGGCAAAGTTCCTGACATAGCCATAGCCCTTAAAGCCCTTGCTAAACTGGCATTTGCTCCTTCATAATTTGCATAAACATTTGCTTTGGTGCTTGCATTTAAAACCAGCTTATCAGGTGAAAGAGTAAAGTCAAATACTGAAGAATTAGCCACACTTACATTAAACTGAGATAAAGAATGTTTTAAATCGCCCAAATTTAAAGCAATATTTTGCGCGCTCGGTGAAATTTGAGCAATTATAGGCACATACACTAAAGAAGCACCTTGAGCTATATTGTAATTATTAGCTTGAAGTAAGGAATTTCCACTTGTATTAAAGCTCAATCTTAAAGTCGCCAAACTTGCTTGAGTATAAGCACCCTTTACCTCAAGCACTGCTAAACCATTACCTCCTATATCAAGCAAGCCATTATTGTGTAAATTTTGATTTAAAATCACACTGCTTGTACTTGGCATAGCCTTAGAAAATGTACTCGCAAGCCTTTTAATGTCTGTGTTTAAATCGCTTCTTTCGCCCACAAATAAGGTTCCGCCTTGTTCTACAAAAACTGAACTTTGAAGGCTTCCTCCTGAACCATCATTTCTTTTATATAAAGCAAGAGTACCTCCACGCACTATAGTATCGCCTTGATAAGAATTTGTTCCACTTAAGATGAGTGAGCCTTGTCCTTCTTTGATCAAGCCTACTTCAGTGATATTTTGCATTTGTGCTGCTGGGCTGTTAAGAGCTGAACTTAAATGTAAATTGCTATCCCAAGTTTTTTGACTGATATCATTGCTAAACTCGGCTGTATGTCCTTGAGTATCAAGGGTATAAAAGGCTTGTTGTTTGTTATCATGTGTTTGAATGTCTTTTAAATTCAAGCGATTTGTATCAAGTATGCTTAAACCTTGCAAAGCTTTTTGAGCGTCTAGTATGCCTTGTCCGAAAATCTCTTCTTTACTTACTTGCTGAGCAGCTTGAGTGGTATTTAAATTATTCATTATATAATCTGTGTAGTTTTGAAGCACGCCACCTATATTAAGTGCTAAGCCATTATACAAAACATCAACATCAGCTCTTTTTTCAGCATCAGTTGCTGGCACGGCTTGATCTATATACACTAGAGTATAAGTTGTTTTAACGCTTGCACCACTGCCCTCGCCAATACTTTTAACAACCATTTTTGGAGCTTGATAATCTTTATTTGCCGTGCTTAAAAGCACATCTGCAATTTGTGCGCCGTTTAAAAAGGGAAATTTTTCTTGCACCAAAGCTGCAACTCCACTGACTAAAGGTGCAGCCATAGAAGTGCCTTGTTTTAAAGTATAACTATTATTTGTATTTGCATCAACTGAGTTAATCTTTACTCCAGCTGCTGTGAGGGAGAAATTTACAGCTCCTTTAAAGCCATTGCTAAAATCAGCCACGCCCTTGCCATCGATAATAAGCTTACCATCAGCTTGTCTAGTGATATACTCGCTATCAAGCGCACCCACCGCAAGCCAAGATCGAATACTTTCATCATATCTTGGCAAAACAGATTGTATGTTTGGCGATAAAACACCTTCATTGCCAGCTGCAAATATACTTAAAAGCTTTCTTTCTTGAGCAAGTTTATACAGCCCACTTGTGTGAGCTAAAGGGTTTGTAAGCTCTTTCATAGCATAATTTGCATCATCTATTATACTTGTGTTTTGAACTAAGTTCTTATTTAAATCATACTCAAACCCCACAACAGGGTATATGTTAGAACCCCAGCTATTATTTACGATCTTTACTTCACCTTTGTTTTTAAGTATATTGTAAATATCGGGTAAGTTTGTATGTGTGTTATCACCAAAAATGCCAACACCATAAAAGCTTGCATTATAAGCAGCCCCATAAGGCTCACTTCCTCCAAGTCTTGAACCAAGTGCTATGCCAGCCACATGGCTACCATGAGTATCAATTAAAAAATTTGGAGTATAGCTTTGCCCATTTTGATCGCTAGGATAAGCTACAGAACCTAAAATTCTATCTTTAAGGCTTTGATGGGTAATATTAAAGGCATCATCAAGTATGCTTATATGAATGCCATTTCCTGTAATGCCACTTTGATGAGCTTCATTAACATTATGAAGTTCAAAAGGACTTAAGGCAAAAAGCTTTAATGTAAAAACAAAAAATAAAACCCAAGCCCTTTTAAACAAGCACATTTTAACTCCACTTTACGCTTTTATAAAACTATAAAAAACGTTGCAAATCACTCCACCGTAACTGATTTGGCTAAATTTCTTGGCATATCCACATCATTGCCTAGACGCACAGAAATTTCAAGAGCTAAAAGCTGAGTGATGAGCATCATCTCAAAAAACTCACACATATAATGTTCTTGCTCTGAAGTTTTGATAAAATCATCACTTAAGTCAAACTCAAGCGGCGAGATACAAAGTAAGGTTGAATCCCTTGCGATGAGTTCTTCAACATTTGACTTTGTTTTATCATAAAGCATATTTTTTGGCATTAAGGCTATGGTGTAAAGCTTGGTATCAGCTAAGGCTATAGGTCCGTGCTTCATCTCTCCACTTGGATAGCCCTCAGCATGCAGATAACTAAGCTCTTTAAGCTTTAAAGCCCCTTCTAAAGCTAAAGGATAAAATACATCGCGTCCTATGTAAAAAAAGCCATGCCCATCTAAGTAACGCTTGCTAAGGCGGTGGATTTTTTCATGAAGCTTACTTTGAACGACAACCACACTTGGAGTGTGTAAAAGTGCTTTTATGTCTTTGCTGATATTAAATTGCTTTTTTTGAGCTATATATAAAACGATGAGCCACAAGGTAAGCACTTGAGAAGCAAAGGCTTTGGTGCTTGCTACGCCTTTTTCTATGCCAGCTCTTGTTAAAATACTTAAATCTGCAAGGCGAACTATGCTTGAATTATCTACATTGCAAATCGCAAAGCTTTTTGCACCTTTTTCTTTAGCGATCTTTAAAGCTTCAAGCGTATCAGCTGTTTCTCCGCTTTGAGAGATGACGATGAAAAGTGAATTTTTCTTGATAATGCCTTCTTTATAGCGAAACTCGCTGGCTATTTCAACCCTAGCTCTGATTTTTGCCACTCTTTCAAACAAATAACTTGCCACCAAAGCCGCATGATAGCTCGTGCCACACGCACACAAAGTGATCTCATCAAAGGCTGTTAAGTCCTCACTTTTAAGCTCATCAAAAACTATGCTTTCACCCTCAACACGTCCCATTAAAACCTCGCTTAAAACACGGCTTTGCTCATAAATTTCTTTTTCCATAAAAAAGCGAAAGCCATCTTTTTGGGCGTAGGATTTATCTTGAGAAAGTTTGCTAAAGTGTAAGTTTTTAAGCGTATTGTTTTCATATACTTCAAGCGAATTTGGGCTAGCTTTGCCATAACTTAAGTCTTCAAGATACACCACCTCATCAACATGTCCTATCAAAGCTGCATCACCTGAAGCAAAATACAGCTCATTTGAGGCATTTTTGCCTATGATTAAAGGTGCAGCATTTTTAGCAAAATATATACAATCTGGACTTTTTTTACTCACCAAAAGTATAGCAAAAGCCCCTTTTAGCTCTTTTATAGTCAGCTTAAAGGCTTCAAAAGGCTCATGTGTGCTTGCATAAAATTCAAACAAAGCCACGATAACTTCAGTATCTGTTTGACTTAAAAAGCTTACGCCCTTGCTTTCAAGCTTATCTTTAAGCTCTTTGTAATTTTCTATAATGCCATTGTGAATAACGCAAGAATATTGCCCTAGATGAGGGTGAGCATTGATCTCTGTTGGCTTACCATGTGTTGCCCAACGCGTGTGTCCTATGGCTACGCCTAAGCCCTCGCTTGTGAAGTTTTTGCATTTATTGCTTAAATTTTCAAGCTTGCCAACAGCTTTGAAAAAGTCAAGTTCATTTTCTTTCATCACTGCTAGCCCAGCACTATCATAGCCTCTATATTCTAGTTCTTTTAAACCGCTGATGATGAGTTCTTTTTTTTCTTTCTTGCCTATGTAGCCTACTATTCCACACATTTTTTACTCGCTTGTTAGGGATTTGATGAGTTTATCTTTGTTTTGCAATAAATTTTCGTTTTTTTCAAAATAAAAACTATTGCGTGTGCGTCCTTTGATCGTTTGAATTTTAGCTGCGCTTAAATTCAAATCAAAACGTTTAAACTCGTGCATTACAAAAGCCATTAAGCCTTGCTGATCTTTGGCATTAAGATTGAGCTTAACATAGCTTTTTGAATACTCTAAATCAAATTTTAGCTCATCTTTTTTAATGCTTGGTTTTTTTAGCTCTATCTTGTTTTTATGCACTAAATTTTGCTCTAAAAGTTGAGTGAGTTTTTGTTTTTGAATATCACTTATGGTATTTGAATACTCAAATTTAAGATAAATTTTTTCATCAAAAAGCTGAAAAAAGCTCATAAAGATAAGGTTTAGACTACTGAGCGCATTTAAAATACTAGCGATATCAAATTGCTTTAAAGCTATCATTTCTAAGATGAGATTTTTTTCGTTGTTAAAGCTAAAACTAAAGTCTTTTTGCTGGGCGATTTTGGCAATTTTTACTATATCTTCAAAGCTATTTTTGATGATGAAAAGGTTTGAAACTATATGTGTGATCTTATCTTGCAAGATACTGCTTTGATCTAAAAATACCTTGCTTCGCTTTAAGGTTTGCTCTTTTTTTACCCTTCTTGCGATCTCATCAAGGTAATTCACATCTTCAAAGCCAGCCAAAGCATTTAAAAGCAGTTTTTCAAGACTTCTAAAATAAAAATCATGCGTGATATGTAAAACTCGTGCATTGATAAGAGTTAAAGCGTGAATCAAACGCAAAGTTTTTTCATTTTCAAGACGACTAATGAGCGTAAAGATAATGGTTTCATTATAAATATCTTCTTTTTCGATGATATCTTTCATGGCATTAAAATTTTTAAACACTCTTAAGCCAAATTCTACCAAATCAGCATTTAAGCTAAGTTTTGCACAATATGATCGATAAATGTTTGCTAAAGAAACTTCATTTTCAGCCTCAATCGCACTCATCACAACACTTAGCTTTAAGATCATTGTTTCATCAGCATTTAAAGCCTTAAAGCATTCAAACTCATCAAAGCTTAGCTCAAGCTCTTTAAGGCAAAGTAAGGCATTTTCATCAAGGCTGTAAGCTCCTTCCTCGCTAAGTAAAAAGCGAAATGAAGCTAAGGGCTTAAGCATTATGCTTAAAAAGGAGCTGTCAAAGAAAAGCTTGAGTAAAGAAAAGCTGTGTTTGCGGTAAAGACTTTGTTTAAAATGCTTAAGAAGCTCTTCAAAATCATCTTTTTGCACCCTTAAACGACGCAAGCTCATCAAAACACTAATGTCAAATTCCAAAGGCTTATCTTCAAGGGAATTTAAAGCGGCTAAAAACTCGCTTGCATTTTGAAACTGCATATGTTCATCAAGATAAATTACGCCTTTTTGATCTTGCTTGAAATGCCCGATTTTGCTTAAATTTTCATTCTTATCAAGCAGGTTTTGAATACATTTTTGTAGATAAAGAGCATAAATTCCACTTGTTTGCATTGAACTCATCGCTTTTTGTAGCAAAGCCTTTTTTGCATCAACGCTTTTTTTATCTTTTTTTTGCATAAGTTTGCTTAAAAAATCAAGCTTTGCAAGCTGAAATTCATCTTCATCTTTTGAATGCTCTATATTTAAAGCAGATTTTAAAGAAAGCAAAAAATCCATAGCCAGCCTTAGCTCGCTTAACTCGTTTTCATCGATAAACTCAAGGGCGTAACTTTGAGGGGAGTTTTTAAACAACAAAAGCAAAGAACGAAGCAAAAGATAATTATCAAGTCCGCCAAAGTCTTTTTTGATATCAAATTCTTGAGCGATAAAAGGCGTTTGAGTGTGGTTGAGTTGGCTTAAAAGTTTGTTTGCTAGCTCGAGTTTGTGATTTTGTAGATAAAACGTGCTTGTTTCTTTTACAGCTTTAAATAAGGCTTTTGAACCGCACAAATACCTTAAATTTAGCAGATCAAGTCCAAGTTTTGCTTTGCTTGCAAGTCCATTTAGCTCGCAAATTTCAGCTTGCATAACAAAGCCAAGATCGTTTAAAGCGGCAATAAAAGCCTTCATAATAGGTTTTAAATGATACGCAGGCACATCTTTATACACAAAAAGTAAGGGCAAGTTCTCATAAGCTGCAAGTTTAAAATCTGCATACTGATGATGTGCTAAGATACACAAAGGCACACTTTCATCATCTGGTAAAAAATCCTCAAAAAAATCCTCAAGTATGATTTTAAAGGTTTTTTTTACAAAATTATCCACTTCTTTAGAATAATACAAGCTAAAAGAGCCCTGTTTTAAAAAAAGCTTGCCATAACTTGCTTTAAAGGCGTTTAAATCATTTTTAAGTTCTTGAAATTTGCTTTGCAAATCTAACCTCTTTTTTTAGTATTTTGATGATAAAACTTTTTGCAGATGGTATCATAGCAAATTTATCTTTGTGTTTTGCTGAGTTGAAAAGCTAAAGGGCTGACAAACTTCACTCGCCCTTTAGCCTTTTAGTGTCTTGCAAGGTAATTGGTGTCAAAGGTATTGTTTAAAAAGTCTGGATTTTCCATCATAGCAGAGTGAAAATCTCGTGTGGTTTTAATGCCAGAAACGATTAATTCATCTAAAGCCACTTTCATCTTTGCAATAGCTCTGTTTCTATCCTCGCCCCAAACCACAAGCTTTCCTATCATAGAATCATAATAAGGAGGCACGCTATAGCCTTGATAGCAATGACTTTCCATTCTTACATTGCGTCCAGCTGGTGGGACATATTTAGTGATTTTGCCCGGACTTGGCACAAAACTTTTTGGATCTTCAGCTGTAATGCGGCATTCTATGCTATGCCCTCTTAGCTTGATAGTTTCTTGAGCTGGTAAAGCGTAACCTTCAGCCACTTTTATCATCTGCTCGATAATATCAACCCCGCTTATCATCTCACTTACGCAGTGTTCAACCTGCAAGCGCGTATTCATCTCGATAAAATAAAAATCTAAATTTTTATCCACCAAAAATTCAAAGGTTCCAGCTCCTTCATAGCCTATAGCCTTAGCTGCTTTTATAGCCGTATCCAAAAGCTTTGCTCTTGTTTTTTCATCAAGTAAAATCGCAGGGCTTTCTTCGATGAGTTTTTGATGACGTCTTTGCATAGAGCAATCTCTTTCGCCTATGTGAATGACATTGCCAAAGCTATCACCTATGACTTGCACTTCTATGTGACGTGGATTTTGAATGTATTTTTCCATATACATAGTGCCATCACCAAAGGCTGTCATGGCTTCACTTTCTGCTGACCAAAAGGCTTTTTCTATATCGGCTTCTCTTTCTACCACGCGCATACCGCGTCCGCCCCCGCCAGCTGCAGCTTTTAAAATGATAGGATAGCCTATTTCTTTAGCTAACTTTTTAGCCGCTTCAACACCTTTTAAAGCCCCATCACTTCCGGGGATCACAGGCACTCCAGCTCTTTGCATCATTTGTTTTGCTTTACTTTTATCAGACATTAAAGCCATAGCTTCTACTGAAGGACCTATGAATTTAATGTTATGCCTAGCACAAATTTCAACAAAATTTTGATTTTCACTTAAAAAACCATAGCCCGGAAAAATAGCGTCAGCTTCAGAAATTTCAGCCGCTGAGATGATATTTGGTATATTTAAATAACTCTCTGTGCTTCTTGCATCACCTATGCAAATGTTTGCATCTGCATATCTTAAATAAAGGGCATCTTTATCAGCTTTTGAATACACGCAAATTGCCTTTTTTCCCATTTCTTTGATAGTTCTTAAGGCTCGCAGAGCTATTTCACCGCGATTTGCGATTAAAACGCTTTTGATTTCCATTAAATTTTCTCCACAACAAATAAAGGCATATCAAACTCAACAGGTTGCCCATCAGCAACTAAAACCTCAACTATCCTACAATCATACTCAGCTTGAATTTCATTCATGATCTTCATCGCCTCGATAATGCCTATAGTATCGCCCTTTTTAACACTTGAGCCAGCTTTGACAAAGCTTGCCGCACCAGGGCTTGGGGCTTGATAGAAAGTGCCTACCATTGGGCTGTTTAGGGTTGGTTGGTTGTGTTTTTTATTTGGGGAAGCTTCATTGACAACATTAACATTTATAGGTTGTGGGGCTACAGTTTGTGGAGGACATACAAGAGCTGGAGCTGGCTCGCAAACCTCTCTTTCAAGCTCGATTTCAAAGCCATCTTGTTCTTTGATCTTAATCTTACTGATATTAGCTTCTGCAAATAAAGCCATTAATTCTTTAATTTCTTCCTTAGTCATAAAATCTCCTAATTTTGTTAAGAACTTAATCCTAAATTATACCCAAAGATTTAAAATTTTGGGATTAAAAATGAGATTTTATTATGAAAGTAATTAAAATTTGATAAATTTCAAGTATAATTTCAAATTAAAAACAAAGGTAAAATATGGGCTTAAAAGCAGATAATTGGATACGAAAAATGGCATTAGAACATAAAATGATAGAGCCATTTTGTGAAGCAAATATAGGCAAAGGCGTGGTGAGTTATGGGCTTTCAAGCTATGGCTATGATATACGCGTGGGTAGGGAGTTTAAAATCTTTACTAATGTCAATTCAACCGTGGTTGATCCAAAAAATTTTCTTGAAGCCAATGTCGTTGATTTTGAAGGCGATGTGTGTATAGTGCCAGCAAATTCCTTTGCATTAGCTAGGACTTTAGAGTATTTTAAAATGCCTGATAATGTTTTAGCTATTTGTCTTGGCAAAAGCACTTATGCAAGGTGTGGCATTATCGTTAATGTTACCCCTTTTGAGCCGGGTTTTGAAGGACATATCACTATAGAAATTTCAAATACCACGCCTTTGCCAGCAAAAATTTATGCCAATGAGGGCATAGCCCAGGTGCTCTTTTTAGAAGGTGATGAGAAATGCGATACCACTTATGCAGATAAAAAAGGCAAGTATCAAAACCAAAAAGGCATAACTTTGCCAAGAATTTTAAAATGAAAAGCTGATTTTGGAACGATTATTGCTAAAATAAAAATTTAAAGACTTAGGATAAATTGAGGAAAAGTAATGTTTAATGACAAAAGCATACTCATCACAGGTGGCACTGGCTCTTTTGGCAAGACTTATACTAAGATTTTACTAAATAAATTTAAGCCTAAAAAAATCATCATTTATTCAAGAGATGAGCTTAAGCAATTTGAAATGGCTCAAACTTATAAGGCTTCTTGTATGCGGTATTTTATAGGCGATGTGCGTGATAAAGATCGCTTGATTAGAGCGATGAATGGGGTGGATTTTGTCATACATGCTGCTGCTTTAAAGCATGTCCCAATAGCTGAATACAATCCTATGGAATGCATAAAAACAAATATAAATGGCGCTCAAAATGTCATCGATGCTTGCCTTGAAAACAAGGTGCGAAAATGCATAGCTCTTAGCACTGATAAGGCTTGCAATCCTGTGAATTTATATGGGGCTACTAAGCTTGCAAGCGATAAGCTCTTTGTCGCAGCAAATAACATAGTAGGCAGCGATCATACTCTTTTTAGCGTAGTAAGATATGGCAATGTCGTTGGCTCAAGGGGTTCAGTAGTGCCATTTTTTAAAAAGCTCATCGCCCAGGGTGCTAAAGAGTTGCCAATTACTGATGAGCATATGACTCGATTTTTCATCAGCCTTGAAGAAGGGGTAAAATTTGTGCTTAAAAACTTTGAAAGAATGCAAGGTGGAGAGATTTTTATCCCTAAAATTCCTTCCATGAAAATCACTGATTTAGCCCTAGCTTTAGCCCCAAATTTAAAACATAAAATCATAGGCATAAGAGCTGGAGAAAAACTGCATGAGATCATGATAGCTAGTGATGATAGCCATTTAACTTATGAGTTTAAAGATCATTTTGTCATCGCTCCTAGCATTAAATTTGCTAATACCAATATCGATTTTTCTTGCAATGCTCTTAATGAAAAGGGCAAAAAAGTAAAGCCAAATTTTTCTTATAGTTCAGATAATAATCCTTCTTGGGCAAGCAGAGAAGAGATTTTAAGCATTATTAATAAGGGTTTTGAATGTTAAGCTATTCTCATCAAAATATCGATGAAAGCGATATAAAGGCTGTAAGTGAGGCTTTAAAAAATGAGTTTTTAACCGGGGGCAAGATAGTAGAAGAATTTGAACAAGCCTTGTGTGAGTATGTAGGCGTAAAATATGCTTGCGTTTTAAACTCAGCTACTTCAGCCTTGCACCTTGCTTTTTTAAGCTTAAATGTTAAGGATAAAACTATCTTAAGCACGCCTATGAGCTTTATCGCTACAGCTAATGCAGCTTTAATGGCAGGAGCTAAGGTCGAGTTTATCGATATAAAAAATGATGGCAATATAGACGAAAAAAAGCTTGAAACAAGGCTTAAGGCAAGTGCTCAAAACATAGGGGCTATTTGCGTGGTTGATTTTGCTGGCAATAGCGTTGAAATGGATACAATTTTAAGCCTAGCAAGCAAGTATAAAATCCCTGTGCTTGATGATGCAAGCCATGCCTTAGGAGGCGAGTTTAAAGGCATAAAGATAGGCTCTCATGCAAGGCTTAGCATTTTTTCCTTTCATCCTGTTAAGCCTATCACTACCTTTGAAGGTGGAGCTGTAGTAAGCAATGATGAGGCTTTGATTAAAGAAATCAAGCTTTTAAGAAGTCATGGCATTTTTAAAAAAAGGCTTTGGGATAGTGATAGCTTAAGTTTGGGCTATAATTACCGCTTAAGTGATGTAGCTTGTGCTTTGGGGCTTAATCAGCTTAAAAAGCTTGATATTAACTTAGAAAAAAGAGAAAAAATCGCTAGCTTTTATGATAAAGAATTTGAAAAAAATCCCTATTTTAGCACCATTAAGATAAAAGAATACAAAAAAAGCTCAAGGCATTTATATCCTATCTTACTTTATCCAGAGCTTCATTGTCAAAAAGAGGAATTATTTGAAGGCTTGATTAAAGAAAATATCGGCGTGCAGGTGCATTACAAGCCAAGTTATCAATTTAGCTTTTATAAGAACTTAATGGGTGAAATAAGACTTGAAAACACAGAGCATTTTTATAAAAGCGAGCTTAGCATTCCTTGTCATCAAGAAATGAGCCTAGATCAAGCAAAATTTGTTAAAGACAAGCTTTTTGCACTTTGTGAAAGTCTCAAAAAGGCTTGTGTATGCTAAATTTAAACGCAAATTTAGGCAAGCAAATGCACGCTCTAGCTTCAAGGCTTTTTCCGCTTTTTAGAAGCATTACTGGCGAGGGCTTTAGACAAAGTCTTGGAATTTTAAATGAAAACTTAAACAATGCCTTAAACATTCACAGCATTAAAAGTGGCACTCAAGTATTTGACTGGCTTGTGCCTCCTGAATATAGCGTTAAAGAAGCCTTCATCATCACTCCTGAGGGCAAAAAAATTTGTGATTTTAAGCAAAATAATCTTCATCTTTTAAATTTCTCCACCTCCATTGATAAAGAACTTAGCTTAGATGAGCTTAATGAGCATTTATATTCGCTTGAGTATTTACCTGAAGCTATCCCTTATGTAACGAGTTATTATAAAAAGCGTTGGGGTTTTTGTATAGCACATAATGAACGTTTAAAGCTAAAAAGTGGTAAATACAAGGTCTTTATAGACGCAAAGCATGATGAAAATGGGGTTTTAAACTATGCTGATTTACTCATACCTTCTAGCACAAAAAGCAAAGATGAAGTGCTTATTTCAAGCTATTTATGCCATCCTTCTATGGCAAATAATGAACTTAGCGGTCCTATTGTAGCTTGCTTTTTAGCCAAGCACTTGCAAAATTACGCTCATGGGGGGGGGCATTTAAAATATAATTATCGTTTTGTTTTTGTGCCTGAAACCATAGGTTCTATAGTCTATCTAAGCAAACATCTTAAACACTTACAAAAACGAGTAAAAGCTGGCTTTGTGCTTTCTTGCATGGGCGATGATGAGGCTTATTCGCTCATTCACAGCCCAAATGCCAACACTTTAGCTGATAAAATAGCCTTACACACATTTAAAAATAAAGAAAATTTTAAAGAATTTAGCTTCTTAGACAGGGGAAGCGATGAGAGGCAATACTGCTCCCCAAATGTCAATTTACCAGTAGTTGGGCTATGTAGGACAAGGTATGGGGACTTTAAAGAATACCACACTAGCTTAGATAATCTTAACTTCATCAGTGCTAAGGGTTTATTTAACTCCCTTGAGACTATGATCCAGCTTATTTGCAACCTAGAAATCAATGCTGTATATAAAAGTGAGTGTTTTTGCGAGCCAAATTTAGGCAAAAGAGGACTTTATCCAACCTTAAGCTTACTCAATTCCCCTCCTCTTATTGCAAACTTTCTTGCTTTTTGCAACGCACAAAATGACTGCATAGATATAGCTGATAAACTTGGCATAAAAGCTTATGAACTTAGAGAATGTATAGAAAAGTTATTAAAACACAAACTCATTAAAAAGGTAAACTCATGATAAGACATATTGATGATTTTTTACAAAAAAGTGTGCAATTATACCCTGAAAAAACGGCCTTTGTTGAGGGCGATTTAAGTATAAATTATAAGGATTTTAATACCCTTAGCCAAAAGCTTGCTAGTGAAATTTTAAGTCATTTAAAACACAGTTTTACTCAAGAAAGTGTGCTTATCTTACTGCCAAAGGGCATAGCTTGTTTAATAAGCTTTTTTGGGGTAGCAAAAAGTGGACATTTTTATACCCTACTTGATGAAAAAAGTCCAAAAGAAAGGCTTGAAAAGATCAAAACAGTATTAAAGCCTAAGCTTTTAATCACAAGCAAAGCGTATGATTTTGAGTTTTTGGGAATAAAAACCTTGTATTGTGAAGATTTTTCTAACTTTAAAATCAATGAAAATGCCCTTATAAAAGCTAAAGAAAAGCATATTGACACAAATTTATTATATGTATTTTTTACAAGTGGAAGCACAGGCTTACCAAAGGGTGTAAGCATTGCTCATAAAAGCGTGATTGATTATACTTTTTGGGTGTGTGAGACTTTCAAACTTGATGAACATGAAATTTTAGCTAATCAAGCCCCTTTTTATTTTGATAATTCTATCTTAGATATATTTTCAAGCATAAAAGCTGGAGCTTGTGTGCACATACTTGAAAATTCACTTTTTGCCTTTCCTGCTAAGGTTTTAAGCTATCTTGAACAACATCATATCAGCATGATTTTTTGGGTGCCTTCGGTTTTGATTTATTTTGCTAATACTCAGGCTTTAGATGAACTAAAGCTAAGCAAGCTTAAAAAGGTATTATTTTGTGGAGAAATCATGCCAAATAAGGCTTTAAATTATTGGAGAAAGCATTTGCCTAAGGCAGAATATGCAAATTTATATGGACCTACTGAAATTACTGATGTGTGTTGCTTTTATAAGGTAAATAGAAACTTTAAAGATGAGGATATTTTGCCTATAGGTAAGGCTTGTCATAATACCCAGCTTCTAGTCTTTGATGAAAACTTAAAGCTTGTCGATGAAGAGCAAGTTGGTGTTAAGGGCGAGCTTTTTGTGCGTGGAACTAGCCTTGCTTTGGGCTATTATAACGATAAAGACAAAACAAGTCTTGCCTTTATACAAAACCCCTTACATAATGCTTATTTAGACTTAGTGTATAAAACAGGCGATATTGTCGCTTATAATGAATTTGGCGAGCTTTTATGCTATGGACGCAAGGATAATCAAATCAAAATCAAAGGACACAGAGTAGAACTTGGCGAGATAGAAAGCATTATAAATGCTCATAAGGACATTAAAAACTGCGCTTGTATTTATAAAGATGAACGCATTATTTGCTTTTATGAAAGCGAGCTTAAAGAGCTTGATTTTAAAGGCTTTTTAAAGGATAAATTACCATCTTATATGCTGCCAAGTAAATTTATGGCCTTAAAACATTTCAAACTCAATCAAAATGGCAAAATAGATAAAAAGGCTTTATATGAACTCGTTTGAAAACTTTTTAAAAGCCTATGAAAAGGGCTTTAAGCTTCAAAACTATTATGAGGGTATGCAAAGCCTAAAAGAAAAGCTTTTAAGCTCTAAACTCACATTAAAGCAAATTGAGCATAATTTCTTTTTTTATGAAAAGAACTCAAAACTTTTGCATTTTTTTATAAGCCATACTCACAAGGATTTTAAGCTTAAAAATAGCATAATCAAACTCATTTATAAAAGACAAAAAGAGCTTTTAAATTTTAAGGATTTTTTAGAATACAATCATTTTCAAGGCTTTGAAAGCTTTGTGCAAATGAGGCTTAAGAATGAGAATTTAAAGCCTATAAATTTTGACTTTGTCGAATTTGCAAGGCTTGAGGATTTACATGATTTAAAGGATTTTTTTACAAGCTATTTTGATGAGCAGTTTTTATTTGTTTATGATGAGGCTGATTTGCAAGCAAAGATAAGAAAAAAAGAAATACTTTGCGTAAAAGAACTAGGCAAAATTAAAGCTGCACTAAGTTTTAGCGTTCAGCTAGGGTGTGCAAATCTTGACTTTATAGCCTCAAGCATAAAGCAAGAACATAAAAATGCAGGCTATGCCCTACTCAATCATTTTTTCATACTCAATCAAAAGGCTTATTTTTTCAAACTCTTTGTCAATGAAAACAATGAAAAAGCCATAAATTTTTATCAAAGAGCTGGCTTTGTTCAAGATATGGTGAAATTAGAATTTTATAGGAATTTTAATTGATATAAACACATTTTAAATGAAAGGAAAAACATGAATACTCAAGAACTTAAAGAGCTTTTCAAAGCCATAGAAAGAGAGGATATAAAAGAAAGCGATACAGAGCTTTTAAGCTCAGGTAAAATCGACTCTTTAGACATTATGGCTTTAGTTGCTGCTATAGAAAAGCATTTTCATCAAGCCTTAAAGGCTGAGTTTATTAAGGCTGAAAATTTTGAAAGTTTTAAGAGCATACAAGCTATGATTAAAGAGGCTTTTGGCAAATGAGGGCTTTATTTAAGGCAAAAAATAAGCTTTTTTATGATGAGGATTTTAAAACTTGCTTAGAAAAACTTGGAGTTCAAAAAGATGACATTCTTTGTGTGCATACTCAGCTTTTTAATTTTGGCGAGTTTGTAGGCAAAAAAGAGGACTTTTTAAATGCTCTTATAAGCTCTTTTGAGGAGCTTTTAGGTAAAAATGGCACCCTCATCATGCCAACTTTTTCTTATAGTTTTTGTAAAAATCAACCCTTTGATATACAAAAAACACCTAGCACCATGGGCATTTTAACTGAACATTTTAGAAAAATGCCTGGTGTGAAAAGAAGCCTTGATCCAATCTTTTCTTTTGCCATTAAAGGTAAAGATGAAAAAGACTTTTTAAAGCCTTGCAAAAGCTGTTTTGATAAGGATTCAGTATATGGGATTTTGCTTAAAAAAGCTGGTAAGATACTCTTGCTTGGCACCAAAGAGCTTGGTTTTACTTTTACGCATTTTGTTGAAGAACAAGTTGGGGTGAAGTATCGCTATTTTAAGGAATTTAAAGGACAAATCATAGATGAAAACTCACATGCTTATGAAGCAAGTATAAAGTATTTTGTAAGAGCCTTAGATAAAAACTCAAATTTAAGCGTGCAAAAACAAGTGAGTTTACTTAAAAAAGATGATAATTTTAAAAGTCTAGACTTTGCCAACTCAAGCCTTACTCTAATTGCTGCTCAAAAATACTTTCAAAGTGTTTTTAAAGCCTTAAAACAAGATGAAAATGCCCTACTTGAGGATACACAATGAAAACAAACTTACACACTATAAAAGCTGGCGTTTTAGTGCTTGGAGAATGTGAAAAAAGCTTAGATGAAGAATTAGCCCATCTAAGCCAAAGCAAAAGAGAGTTTTTCAAAGCACAAATGGGTATAAACAAGCATTTTATAGCAGACAAACAAAGCTTTGCAAGTGATTTAAGTATAAAGGCTATTGATGAGCTTTTAAAACTCACAAATTTTGATAAAAATGAGCTTGATTTACTCATCTTTGCTAGTCATACGCCTGATTTTTACGCTCCTGCTACAAGCTCACTTATCCATAAAGAGCTACAATTAAACTCAAAAACCACCTGCCTTGATCTTACAAATTATTGCACAGCCTTTTTACAAGGACTGCTCACAGCTTTTTTACATCTTGAAAATAAAGAATATAAAAACATAATCTTAGTTTGTGCAAGTGTAAAAAGCAAAAAAATAGATCCAAAAGATAGCTTTACTTATGCTACGCTAAGTGATAGTGCCAGTGCTTTTTTACTGAGCAAAAGCAATAAAAAAGATGAAACTTGCTTTTTTATGCAAGAACTATTTAGTGAGTTTGCACTTGAGGAAACATTTTCAAGTTCTTCATATAAACAAGGACAAAGCGAATTTATCAAGGTGAATAATGATTTATTTTTCTCCTTAGTGCAAGAAAAATTTCCCAAACTCTTAGAGACTTTTTTAAACAAAAATAAAGCCTTGCAATATGAGTATTTTTTCTTTCATTATGCTAATGATTTTTTTAGAAAAAAATTACTTCAAAACTTAAAACTAGATGAAAAACTATGCTTTTCTCAGTCTTTAGAACAATTTGGCAATCTTGATGCCAATAATTTAAGTGCAAATTTAATACTTTTTAACCAAACAAAACTCAAAGATGGGGGGGGGGGGGAAAGCAAATTTTGCTAGCAAGTTATGGAACAGGAATGCATTTTATGCTAGCTAGTTTAAGGCTTAAAGCTTTTAAAAGCAAGATCATCAAAGCAAAATAAACTTAGTTTCTACAAAGAAAAATATTTGAGTTTATTTTTTAAAGCTTTTCATATCAAAAATAAAGTATAATGCTTTTTAAAATTTTAAGGAAAAGTCTTTGAAAAGCATTTGCATTATACCAGCTCGTGGGGGCAGTAAGAGGATCGCTTATAAAAATATCATCGATTTTCATGGCAAGCCCCTCATTGCTTATAGTATAGATCATGCTTTAAATTCTGGTATCTTTGATGAAGTGATAGTCTCAAGCGATGATGAAAAAATCATCAATGTGGCTTTAAGCTGTGGTGCAAACGTGCCTTTTGTGAGAAAAAAAGAACTAAGTGATGATTATAGCTCAAGCACAGCTGTAATTAAAGATGCTATCTTAGAACTTGAAAAACTTGGTAAAAGCTTTGACAATGTATGCTGTTTGTATGCAACCACGCCTTTATTAAATGCTGAAATTTTAAAACAAGCTTATGAAAAATTCCTTGACAATCAAAGCGAGTTTTTATTTGCAGCTTGTGAGTTTGACTATCCTATACAAAGGGCATTTAAGCTTGATGAGAGTCAAAGGGTAAGTATGTTTGATGAAAGCTTTTATTTTTCACGTTCTCAAGACTTGCAAAAAGCTTATCATGATGCTGGGGCTTTTTATTTTGGTAAGAAAAAAGCTTGGCTTGAAAAAGACTTTTTGTTTAAGCCTTATTCAAGCGTGTTTTTGTTACCAAAAAATTTAGTGTGCGATATCGATACGCATAAGGATTTAGAATTTGCAAAAATACTTTATATGATGAAAGAAAAGAAATGAAAGTACTTTTTCGTGCTGATAGCTCTTCTAAGATAGGACACGGGCATATTAGAAGGGATTTGCTTTTAGCTTCAAAGCAGTATTATGAAGACGAGGTAAGCTTTGCTTGTCTTGAACTTGAAGGCAATATCATAGAAAGCATTCCTTATGAGGTGTTTTTGCTTGATAGTAGCGCTATTAGCGAGCTGATCGATCTTATACTTGATGAAGGTTTTGAGCTTTTAATCATCGATCATTATCAAATAAATGCAAAAGATGAAAAACTGATCAAAGAAGCTACTGGAGTTGAAATTCTAAGCTTTGATGATGAGTTAAAGCCTCATTATTGTGATATCTTACTTAATGTCAATCCTTACGCAAAAGCCGAACTTTACAAAAATCTTGTGCCAAGTTTTTGCGAGCTAAGATGTGGCTTTGCGTATGCTTTAATACGAGATGAATTCTACGAAGAAGCCAAAATCACAAGAAAAAAAATCCATGATATCTTTATCTGCTTAGGTGGCACAGATAGTGCAAACTTAAGTGCCAAAATCGCTCTTGATCTGCCCTCAAGCCTTAACATTATCATCGCTACAAGCTCACAAAACAAAAACCTCAAAGCCCTTACTCAAATTTGTGAAAATCACAAAAACATCACTTTAGCTGTGGATTTAAAAGATTTTGCAAAAACGATGAATGAAAGCAAAAAGCTTATCATTCAAGCAAGTAGCTTAGTCAATGAAGCCTTGATCTTAAAAGCTAAATTTAAAGCTATTTGCACGCATAAAAATCAAGAAAAGATCGCCTTTTGGCTCAAAGATAATGGCAAGGAAGTTGAGTTTTATGATAAAGCTGGCGAGCGTTATGCTTAAAGACTTTACTAAGCTTGATCAAAAAGAGCTTGAAATGGTATTACAATGGAGAAATGATATAAGAATAAAACATTTTTTTCTCCAAAAAAATATAAGCTTAAAAGAGCATTTAAACTTCATTGAAAAACTCAAAAACGATAAGACTAAAAAATACTTCTTAGTCTTTGAGAACTCAAAAGCCATAGGTGTGATTGATTTTGTAAAAATCAATGAAAAAGCTTGTGAATTTGGCTTATACCAAAACCCAAATTTAAAAGGATATGGCAAAGTTTTAATGAAATTTGTGCTAGAATACGCCTTTGACACCTTAAAGGTGCAAAACCTTAAAGCAAGAGCTTTTAAAGACAATGAAAGGGCGATAAATTTGTATTTAAGTTTTAATTTTAGCATAGAAAAAAGCGATGAAAAGATGATGTATCTTAGCCTTAATGGGGGGGGGCATTAAAAAGCTCTCATCTTAGCACTCTTTATTTTTACTCTTTTAAATCAAGCCTGATTTTTCACGCTTTAACTCAAAAGCGAGCAAGCTGATGAAAATCGCTGTTTTAACTTCAAAAAATCAATGGTTTATCCCTTATGCAAAAAAGCTTATTTCACAGCTTAAAAATGCAAGGCTTTTTTACGATCATAAAGATTTAAAAGAAAACTTTGACATAGTATTTATACTTTCTTATCATAAAATCATAGAAAAAGCTTTTCTAGCCAAACACAAGCATAACCTTGTCATTCACGCTTCAAATTTGCCTCAAGGTAAGGGCTGGTCTCCACTTTTTCACCAAATCTTGCAAGGGCAAAATGAAATAGTTTTTACCCTTTTTGAAGCAGGAGAAAAAGCCGATAGTGGCGATATCTATCTGCAAGAAAGCTTATACTTAAACGGACTTGAACTTTATGAGGAATTAAGAGCCAAGCAAGGACAATTGTGTATTAAACTTGTGCTTGATTTTTTAAAACTTTATCCAAATATAAAAGCAAGAAAACAAAGCGGAAAAGAAAGCTTTTATTCAAAAAGAAGCCCTAAAGATAGCGAGCTTGATATACACAAAAGTTTAAACGAGCAATTTAATCTTTTAAGAATTTGCTCAAATGATGAATTTCCAGCTTTTTTCATTAAGGATGGTAAAAAATTTATACTTAAAATTTATGATATAGCCGAGGGGGGGGGGGATGATAGAATTTAAACTTATAAACTATATCCACCTTAATAAATATCAAAAAGAACTAATTAGAAAAATAAGAAATTTAAGCTTAGTGAATAAGCATTTTTACAACAAACACTTTATCAGCAAAAAAGAACACAAACTCTTTATACAAAATTTGCATTTTAATCGCAAAAAAATATATCTTGCTCTTTATTTTAAGTATAATTTTCTTGCAAGTCTTAATTTTACTTTTTTAAATAAAGACGAGGTGGAATTTGGATTTTATTCTAATCCATACTCTGATATTAAGGGTATTGGAAGGATTTTAGAAACTTTTTCTTTATTTTATGCTCGTTTCATTTTAAAAGCTAAATTTCTTTCCTTGACAGTTTTTAAAAACAACGAACAAGTAATCAACTTGCATAAAAAATTCGGTTTTCAAATACAAACAGAAAAAAACTTTAATCAAGAAAAGCTTGTATTGATGAGAAAAGAGCTTTAATTTTTTATACATTGGACGATATTAGCGTTCATGTGAAACCAAACAATAAGGAAAAACAATGTATCTAAAAGAGCTAAAAGGTTTGAAATTTCCAGATCTAGCAGTAATTAAATTCTTTTTCAAAAATGGCTTGCATAAGCTTGAAAACCAAAAAGTGCTTGAATACGCTTGCTCAAACGGCAATAATTTAAGCTTGTTTGCAAATTATGATTTTGAGTGCTTAGGCGTGGATTTAAGCGAGGAAAATTTAAACAACGCACACTTTAATTTTAAAGAAGTTATCAAAGCAAAAAAATTTGAATTTTTCAACGAAAACATAATTGATTTTGCTAAAAAACACCCAAATATCAAAGCTGATATTTTCATGATACCAAATGTTGTCAATTATCTCAAAGAAGAGGATTTTATACTGCTTTTGCAAAATGCAAGAGAATATAAAGCCTACAAAGAAGGTGCTTGGTTTTTCATAAGAACAAGAAGTATAAAAGACTATCGCTATGGCTTAGGGAAAAAACTTGCTCGCAATAGCTTTTTAATCGAAGATGATGATACTACAGGCGAAAAAGGTTGCATAAACACACTATATCAAGAATACGAACTCGTAGCCCATCTTCAAAAACACCTTAACCTTCATGATTTTAAGGTATTAAACTATGAAAGCACAAATGTTATGGGAAGTGATGATAGGCTTGTCAATGACAGCGATATAGTTATTTATGGGAAGATTGGATAAAAAGCTTCTTTATAACTGCTGGGTTATATTATATAAATGAGAGAACAAAGCTATTAAGGTGCTTAGTCTATGTATTTAAAAATTTGTAAAATTTAGGATAAAAATGAAAATTGCGATTATGCAGCCAACTTTTTTGCCTTGGCTTGGTTATTTGAAAATGATACAAAGTGTTGATGCGTTTGTATTTTTAGATTGCGTGCAGTTTGAAAAACGTTCTTGGCAAAGTCGCAATAAAATCAAACTTCACGGCAAAGAACATACTCTTAGCCTAAGTTGCCATAAAGCCCCTCAAAGCACTTTAATCAAAGACATAAATTTGCTTGATGATGATAAATACAAGCTTTGCTTACTCAAAACGATCGAGCATGCCTATAGCAAGAGCGTAAATTTTCATACTTATGAAAAAATACTTCGCAAGGCTTTATTTAGCTTTTCCTCTCTTTGTGATTTCAATATCTTTTTAATCAGTCAGTTTTGCAAAGACTTAAACATACAAACTCCACTTTTAAAAGCAAGTGATATGAGTTTAAGTGGAGCAAAAAAAGAAAAACTTTTGCTTGAAATTTGTCTAAAACTCAAAGCCACACATTATCTTTCTCCACCTGGTTCAAAAGTTTATCTTGATAAGCCTGAAGCAAAAGAAATGTTTAAAGCAGCAATGGGGGGGGGGCATTAAGATTAGTTATTTTAACTTTATCCACCCTGTATACAAACAACTTGGCAAGAATTTTATCCCCTATTTAAGTGTGCTTGATTTTTTGATGAATTCGCAAAATCCAAGCAAGGAATTTGCTTTATTATAAACAATGTATTCAAGAATATTTTTTGTTATAATAAAAACTAGAAAAAGTTAAGGAATATTTCAATGCAAATTGCTAATTTTAATACCCAAAAACAAGTCTTTATCATCGCTGAACTTTCAGCTAATCATGCTGGTTCTTTAGAACTTGCTTTAAAAAGCGTTAGGGCAGCTAAAGAAGCTGGTGCAAATGCGATAAAAATTCAAACCTACACCCCAGATAGCCTTACTTTAAACAGCGATAAAGAGGATTTCATCATCAAGGGCGGACTTTGGGACAAAAGAAGACTTTATGAACTTTATGAAAGTGCAAAAACGCCTTATGAGTGGCATTCTCTTATCTTTGAAGCGGCTCAAAATGAGGGCTTGATCTGCTTTTCAAGCCCCTTTTCAAAAGAGGATGTAAATTTTTTAAAAAGATTTGATCCTCCTGCTTATAAAATCGCTTCTTTTGAAGCCGTTGATGAAGCCTTTGTTGAGCTTATCGCAAAAGAGCAAAAGCCTACTTTTGTTTCTTGTGGTATAGCTGATGAGCTTGAGATTAAAGCTGTGGTTGATATATTTAAAGCATGTAAAAATGAGAATTTAATGCTTTTAAAATGCACCTCATCTTATCCTGCAAGCTTAGAAGATATGAATTTAAATGCTATAAAAAGCTTACAAGAAAAATTTGGCGTTGAAGTAGGCTTAAGTGATCATAGCTTTGGTTCAATGGCTAGTGTTTTAAGTGTAGCGCTTGGAGCAAGAGCTATTGAAAAACATTTTGTGCTGGATAAAAGCATTGAAAGCGAAGATAGTGCTTTTAGCTTAGATTTTCATGAGTTTAAAGCCTTGGTTGAGGCTGTAAGAGAGGCTGAACTGGCACTAGGCAGTGCGAGCTTAGCCCTTGATGAAAAGGCTTTAAAAAATAGAACTTTTGCAAGAAGTTTATATGCAAGCAAAGATATTAAAAAGGGCGAAATTTTTAGCAAGCAAAATGTTAAAAGTGTGCGTCCTAGTTTTGGTTTGCACCCAAAAGAGCTTAAAAATTTACTTGGAAAAAAAGCCTTAAAAGATATAAGTTTTGCAAGTGCTTTAAGCAGGCAAGATTTTGAGTAAAATCACAAATTTATATAAATAAGGAAAAATCATGACAACATTTTTTGAAAAAAATCTCAATGCTTTAAGTAATGAGCCTTTGAAAGCAAAATTACAAGCCATAAAACAAAGTGAGTTTAAGCTTATATATGGCAAAGATAGTCTTGATATTAACATTAAAGATTTAAGCGATGGGGGGGGGGGCTTATCTTTATCATAATGCCTTAAACGAGCTTCATGAAAAGCTTAAACTCTATAATGATACTTATCTTTTATATCCTGTGTTATATTTTTATGGCTTTGGCAATGGCTTGTTATACAAGGTGCTTTTGCAAAATGCAAAACGAGAAAAAATCATCATTTTTGAAAGCAAGATAAAGCTTTTATATAGCATTTTCCATGCCATAGATTTTAGTGCTGAGCTTAGCTCACAACGTCTTATCATACTTGATCCTAAGGAACTTGATATGAGTTTTTTAATCAGCTTTTGTGCGAGCAAGCCTTATTTTAATTTTGCTCGAATTTATTTTTTAGAACCTATAAGTGATTATTATGAAAGCTTTAAACAAGAACTGCTAGAACTGAATCAAAAACTACTTTATGCCTTTAAACAAGCTATTTTAAGAAGGGGTAATGACTCAACAGATGCCTTAGAAGGCATTGAGCATTTTGTGTATAATCTTGATAAAATGCTTACTCATACTGATTTTAAAAGCTTTGTTTCTCATTTTAAAAATACAAGTAAAAACGCCATCATTGTATCAACTGGACCAAGCCTTATCAAACAGCTTGATCTTTTGAAAAAAAGCCTTAATAAAGCCCTTATTTTTTGTGCTGATTCTGCTTATCCAATACTAGCTCAAGCTGGAATAAAACCAAATTTTGTATGTTGTTTTGAAAGAAGTGCTTTAACGGCGGAATTTTTTAATAATGATTTTAAAGAATTTGATGAGGGCATTATCTTTATACTGGCTTCTTTGGTGCATCCAAATGCCATTAAATACCTAGAAAGAAATAAAAGATCATATATACTCATACCAAGGTATTCTCATTTTTCTTTGTATTATAATTTTAAGGATTATTTTTATATATCTTTAGCCTCAAATGTCGCTGATATGGGTATTAACATAGCTCTTAATTTATATTGTGAGCATATTATCTTGATAGGACAAGATTTAGCCTTTGACGAAAAGGGTAATTCTCACCCTAAAGAGTATCAAAATAAGGCTGATTTTGAAAGTGCTATGTTTGAAGAAAGTGAAGTTTTAGCTTATGGAGGCGATAAATTAGTTAAAACACATGAAATGTGGCTCATGTTTAAGGCTGTGCTAGAACAGCTCTTAAGTCAAATTCCGCCCTTTTTTAAGGTTTATAATGCCACTGAAGGTGGGGTAAGGATAGAAAATTGTATAGAAAAGCCTTTTAAAGAATGCTATGATGAGCTTTTCACTCAAGAACTAGCCCCTTTAGCCAAGTTAAAACCACCAAAGCCAAATAAAAGCGATGAAAATATGCTTAAAGCCTATGCAAAAACCAAAAAAAGCATAAGCCATTGCGAGCAAAATAAAGCCTTATTTAGCCTAAAACTTAAAAGCTTAATGCAAGGCTTAAAGCACTTAAATAATGAAAATGATTTAGCTAAGGCTCAAGAGCTTATCAAGGATATTGATGCATTAAAACATATCATTGATGCTTGGAGTCAAGAAAAAGACTTGCTTGAAATTTGCACGCCTTTACTTACGCAATTTGAGCTTAAACTCGCCCAAATTTATACTCAAAATTCCAAAACCAAGCAAGAAGCCTTTGAAAAAAGCTTGCAATGGATACAAGAACATTGCGAATTTTTTAATCTTTTAATCCACCACCTCAACGCTCAAGAACAAGCCCTCAAACGCAATATCAAACCCCTTGAAAACACACTTTTACAAAGAGGCTTTAAAAAATATCTTAGAATTTGATTAAAAAAGGATATAATATTTTAAAAAAAGATAAAAAGGCAAAAAATGTTAGCAAGCAAAGAACTTTTTCAAAAAAACTTAGCTAGTTTAAATGATGGATTTTACACTGCTTTAAAAATGCAATTACAGGCCATAAAACAAAGTGAGTTTAAGCTCATATGTGGCAAAGATAGCCTTGATATTAACATTAAAGATACAAGCAAGGGGGGGGGGGCATGAGTTTTTAATCTATAAAAATCCCCTAGAAGAAACCCAAGCCATGCTTAGGCTTTATACTCAAAAATACGCTCTTTATCCCATTTTGTATTTTTACGGCTTTGGCAATGGCATAGTTTTTAAAGCCCTTTTACAAAATCCAAACCACCAAAAAATCATAGTCTTTGAAAAAGAAATTCAGCTTTTATATAGCATTTTTCATTATGTTGATTTTTCAAAAGAACTGGCAAGTAAAAGGCTTGTTATCTTGAGCGATATACTCAATCAAGCTTCTTTTTTTGAAATTTGTAATTCCCCTTCTTGCTTTATTTTCGCAAAAATTTATTTTTTACAAGCCTTAAGCCAGTATTATCTTAATGATGAACAAGGGCTTTTAGCGGTAAATCAAGGCTTGGTTGAAGGTTTTAAAAGTGCTATTACTTCAAAGGGCAATGATGCTCTTGATGTCATGCAAGGCTTAAGTCAATTTGTGCAAAATATCCCTGCACTGCTTTATAATCACACTTATAAATCCCTTGAGGCTCAAAGCCTTAAAAATGAGCAAACAGCCATCATAGTCTCATCAGGTCCAAGTCTAAGCAAACAACTTAGCCTTTTAAAAAGCTATCAAAACAAAGCCTGCATTTTTGTAGCTGATTCAGCTTATAGCATGCTTGCACAACAAGGCATTAAGCCAGATTTTGTCAGCATGCTTGAAAGGACTGATTTTACAGCTGAATTTTTCAATAACGATTTTAAAGAATTTGATCACAATATCATCTTTATTTTAAAAGCCCTAATTCACCCAAATGCCATAAAATACTTACAAAAAAACAAAAGAAAATTCATGCTTGTTTGTCCAAATGATGATGCGTTTATAAAAAATCTTAGGCTTGATGATTTTGGATATTTGAGTATGGGACAAAATGTGGCTCATATGAACTTTTGTCTAGCTTGTGTTTTAGGTTTTAAAAATATCATCTTTATAGGACAAGACTTAGCCTTTGATGAAAAGGGAAATTCTCACCCCAAAGAGTATAAACATAAGGCTGATTATGAAAGTGCTATGTATGCAAAAATTCCAACCCTAGCTTATGGGGGACAAAAGCAAGTGCAAAGTCATCTTGTGTGGCTTATGTTTAAAAGCTTATTTGAAAAGGATTTTTTAATCGCCAAAGAACATTTTCATGTCAATATCTATAACGCCACTGAAGGCGGAGCAAGGATAGAAAATTGCCTAGAATTACCCTTTAAAAACTGTTGTGAAAATCTTTTAAAACAAGAGCTTTCAAAGCCTTGTTTTAAACTGCATCTTTTAAGCCCTAAAAGACAAGATGAGCTTTTACTCAAAAGCTATGCAAAAATCATAAATAACATAAAACTGCTTACTCAAACCTTGCAAAATATAAAGCTTAAGCAAGAAAGCTTTGAAAAAGAAGCTCAAGCGAGTTTAAAAGCATTTGATGAACAAGCTTTAATCCATCTCATTACTCAAATGCAAAATTGCAAAAATGAAATTCAAAGCTCAAACACCAAAGGTGAGCTAAGCATTTTAAATCCTACACTTATACAATTTGAACTTAATTTCGCCCAACTTTTTGTGCTCATGCCTCAAAACAAACAGCAAGTCTTAGAAAAATACACACTTTGCATTCAAAGTCATTTAGAGCTTTTTAGACTCATCACAACTCATCTTAAAATTCAAGCTCAAGGCTTAAAACAAGCCCTTTTACCCTTAGAAAATGAGCTTTTAAAAAAAGGCTTTGAAAAATACCTTAAAAAGCTAAGTAAAACTTTACTATGCTAGCAGGCTAAAAAGCCTTAAAAGATATAAGTTTTGCCAGTGCTTTAAGCAGGCAAGATTTTGAGTAAAAAATTAAAACATAAAATAAGTTTAAGCTAAGAAAGATTTTGATACGATATCCGCAAAAATTAAGGAGATTAGCTATGCTAAAACAAATCTTTTTTTACTTAGCTTTAAGTTTTGTGTCGGTGCAATTTATCGCTTGTGGAAATAATTACAGCCCTAATTCTACTACTAATTACAATGAGATGTATTATTCAACGCCTAGTTATGATTCTATGGAAGAACGACGGATAAATTCTAGCGTTTCTAACATAGGAAGCGTAAGTGAGCTTTCTGGGCAAGCTGAAGCTGAGTTTAACACGAATTCTTTCGATCATATAAATGAAAATGTCTTTATTCAAAGCTCAACTTCGCCCTTATCAACCTTTAGCGCTGATGTAGATAGTGCTTCTTATACCCTTGTTAAATCTTTTATCGAAAACTCAAGGCTACCAAGTGCTGGTATGATAAGAACTGAAGAGCTGTTGAATTTTTTTGAGTATTCTTATCCTGCTCCACAAAATGAAGCTGTAGCTATAGATGCTCAGCTTAGTGATACTTTTTGGAACAAAGAACACAAACTTTTACGTATAGGCATTAAGGCTAAGGAGTTTGATTGGGATAAACGTCCTAGCTCACATTTTATCTTTTTAATCGATGTTTCAGGCTCAATGGATGGTGAGAATAGATTGCCTTTGGTTAAAAAATCTTTAACAATGTTGCTTCAAAAACTTAATAGAAAAGATAAAATCAGCATAGTTACTTATGCTTCTGGCACAAAGGTGGTGCTTGAAGCAAGCTCTGATAAAGCTAAAATCAGACAAGCAATTGCCTCTTTATATGCAAGTGGATCAACTAATGGCGGTGATGGGCTTGAAAAAGCTTATGAACTCGCACAAAAGCATTTTATCAAAGGCGGAATAAACCGCATAATACTCGCAAGTGATGGGGATTTTAATGTAGGCATGACAAGTCAAGATGAGCTTTTAAAATTCATACAACAAAAAGCAAAAAGCGGGGTGTATTTTAGTGTATTTGGTTTTGGAATGGGAAATTTCAAAGACTCTTTGCTCGTAAAACTTGCTGATAATGGCAATGGAAATTACGGCTATATCGATGATGAACTTGAAGCAAAAAGATTGCTCGTTGATAGGATAGGCGCAAGCTTAATCACTATCGCAAAAGATGTAAAAATTCAAGTTGAATTTAACCCAAGCAAAGTGGCTGCTTACAGGCTCATAGGCTATGAAAAACGAAAACTTAATAATGAGGATTTTAATGATGATGAAAAAGACGCTGCTGAAATGGGCTTAGGACACAGCGTTACAGCTCTTTATGAACTTATCCCAGCTGATAGCTTACAAAATAAAAACAAAGCTTCAAACGCAAAGCCCATCATCGATCCTTTAAAATACAGCTCTCAAGTGGCAAATGAAAAATTCAAAGAAGAATGGCTTAATATCAAAATTCGCTATAAAGAACCGCTCAATCAAGCACACAGCAAAGAAAAATCAAAACTCATCGAAAAAGCTCTTAGCGATAAAGATTATGATCCAAAAGGCGATGTAAATACGCGTTTTGCTGCTGCAGTGGCAGCTTTTGCGATGATTTTGCAGGATTCAAAATACAAAGGCAGTGCAAGCTTTGATATGATTTTAGAGATACTAAATGATAAAGAAGTCAGTAATGATGTCTATAAAAAAGAATTTATAGGGCTTGTATCAAAAGCAAGTCGCCTTAAAAGCCTAAATAACAAATCATAATAAGGACAAAAATGAAAATTCTCATCACCGGAGCTGATGGCTTTATAGGCTCTCATTTATGTGAATGCTTGCACGCTAAAGGGCATAAGATCAGGGCTTTAAGCCAGTATAATTCTTTTAATTTTTGGGGGCATTTGGAGCATTTGCCTTGTAAAGATGAGCTTGAGATCATTAGTGGGGATTTAAGAGATAGCTTTTTTTGTGAAAAGATCACTGCGGATATGGACGCTGTGTTTCATCTTGGGGCTTTAATTGCCATTCCTTATTCTTATGAAGCCCCAAAATCCTATGTAGATACAAACATCATAGGCACGCTTAATATGCTTGAAGCAGCCAAAAAGGCTAAGGTGGGGCATTTTATACACACCTCAACAAGTGAGGTTTATGGCACAGCCCTTTACAGCCCCATAGATGAAAAGCACCCTTTACAACCTCAAAGCCCTTATTCAGCAAGTAAAATCGCAGCTGATATGTTAGCGCTAAGTTATTATAATACTTATGAAATGCCTATTATCATCGCACGTCCTTTTAATGCTTATGGACCTAGACAAAGTGCAAGGGCTATTATCCCTAGCATTATCATTCAAATTTTAAGTGGGGCGAAAGAGCTTAAACTTGGGGATTTAAGTCCAACAAGGGATTTAAATTTTGTGCTTGATACTTGCGAGGGTTTTGCAAGCTTGCTTGAGCTTTCAAGCTTTGGAGAGGTATTTAACATAGGAAGCGGAGTTGAACACTCTATGCAAGAAGTGCTTGATACTATACAAGAGCTTTTAGGCACAAGGCTTAAGATTACTCAAGATACACAAAGATTGCGTCCTAAAAATAGCGAGGTTTTTAGACTCATAAGTGATAGCTCAAAACTTCAAAAAGCAAGCTCTTGGAAGAGTAGATTTGATCTTAAAGAGGGCTTAAAACAAACGCTAGCATGGTTTGAAAAAGAAGAAAATTTAAAACTTTATAAGGCTGGAATTTACAATGTTTAAGGCTGAGCTTAGCTTTATTAAAAGCCTTTTTGCACCTAAGAAGCAAATTCCTTTACATGAGCCAAAATTTATAGGCAATGAGCAAGATTATTTGAATGAATGCTTAAAAAGTGGCTTTGTCTCAAGTGTTGGTGAGTTTGTGCTTAAATTCGAGCAAGCTATGGCTCAACATACAAAAAGCAAATTCGTTGTAGCTATGAATAGCGGCACTTCTGCGCTTCATATAGCCCTTTTAGCAAGTGGAGTAAAAGCAAATCACGAGGTTATCACTCAAAGCCTAAGCTTTGTAGCCACTGCAAATGCCATAGCTTACACAGGAGCAAAGCCTATTTTTATAGATATAGATGAAAAGACTTTAAGCCTAAGCCCTAAGGCTTTAAAGACATTTTTAGAACAAAATACCTTGATCAAAGATAAAAAATGTTTTAACAAAAATACCAAAAAACGCATAAAAGCTTGTATAATCATGCATAGCTTTGGCTTGAGTGCAAAGATAACTGAGCTAAAGCAAATTTGTGATGATTTTCACATCACTTTGATAGAAGATGCAGCTGAAGCTGTAGGCTCGCTTTACAAAAACAAAGCCTTAGGCACCTTTGCTAGAGCTGGAATTTATAGCTTTAATGGTAACAAAATCATCACAGGAGGTTGTGGAGGCGTGCTTTTAAGCGATGATGAAAAACTAGCCTTAAAAGCAAGACATCTAAGCACCACCGCTAAAATCCCTCATGCTTATGAGTATAAACACGATGAAATAGGCTATAATTACCGCCTTTGCAACATAAACGCAGCCTTGCTTTTAGCCCAGCTTGAAAAACTTGATGACTTTGTGGAAGATAAAAGAAAGCTAGCCAAGCAGTATAAAGCCTTTTTTAAGGACAATAAAAGCTTTGTTTTTGTTGATGAAAGCAAAGATGAAAAAAGCAATTTTTGGCTTAATACTCTCATCGCCAAAGATGAACACACAAGAACAGCCTTTATAGAAGAAGCTCACAAAGAAAAAATTTATCTACGTCCAGCTTGGCAGGGCTTACATAGCCTTAAAATGTATAAAAACTGCCAAAAAGACGAGCTTAAAAACACAATCAAACTCATTTCAAGGATAGTCAATCTGCCAAGTAGTGTAAGGCTTAGAAGTCATTAAAATAAGACAAAAACTTTGTGCTATAATCTTAGTTTTTGCAAAACAAGAGTTGAAATACCAATGTTCTAAGATGAGTAAGACAATGCTTAAGTTTAAGCTAGAATTGAATATAATTGCATTTGGGTAGAATGCCAAAGGCGGCTACCTTTGGCATTTAATTATGCCCAGAAGGGCGGTGATTTTATGTTCCAAAAAATCTTAGTTATAATTATACTATTTTGTGTATTTGCTGTCAAGCTTTACTAAAAATAGCCCCTCGCAAGAGGGGGCTAAGATACCCCTTTGGCTTATATAAAAATCTTTAAAAAAATTCATTTTTCAAAGAAAATTAAGTAAAAATTAAAATTGTCTGCTATAATTAAGCTTTTAAGGAGTGTATATGCAAGCTCAAATTCAAAAAAATGATAAAGCCTATATTAAAGAATTTTTAGAAGCTATAAAAGAAGCAAAAGACGGTAAAACAACTCGCTGGGATAGTGTTCAAGCTTTTGCTAAGGCTATGAATGTATAAACTTGAAACTAATCAGCAAACTTTTTAGGACAAGAAAAAATGAAAGAAAAACTACTCATCATCGGTGCTGGAGGACATGCTAAATCTTGCGTTGATGTGATTGAAAAAGAAGGCAAATTTGAAATTCTTGGCTTTGTGGATAATAACACCGAGTCAAAAAGCGTTTTAGGTTATGAAATTTTGGGCTGTGATGATGATTTGCCGCGTCTTTTTAAGCTTTGTAAATTTGCTTTTTTGGGTATAGGACAGATTAAAAGTCCTGATCTTAGAATGAAGCTTTTTGAACGCCTCAAAAATATAGGTTTTGTTTTACCTACTATCATCTCTCCTCTTGCTTATGTTTCAAAGCATGCTTTTATCTCAAATGAAGCAAGTATCATCATGCATCAAGCTTTAATCAATACAAATGCTAAGATAGGAAAAGCCTGCATTATCAATACCAAAGCCTTGATAGAACATGATGCAGTGGTGGAAGATTTTTGTCATATCTCAACAGCTGCTGTAGTCAATGGAGAGTGTAAAGTGGCTCAAAAAAGCTTTGTAGGCTCAAATTCCATGCTTAAACACACTCAAAACCTAGCAGAACAAAGCGTATTTTTTGCTGGTAAAAATCTAACATGGGGGGGGGGCATTTAAATTTATCATTTTTATTTATAGCCCTTCCTCATACTTTCTTTTTATATATTTATACATTTTCTTATATTTTTACACTCTTTTTTATACAAAAAACACAATTCAACATAAGGAGAATACATGAAAAAATTTATTAGCAACGCTGAAATCAGCTCAGGTTTAGGTAGCCCTGATGAAATTTGGGAACAAATTTACACACATAAAGAATGGGGCAAATACCCAAGCGAAGCCATTATCCGCTTTATCGCTAGAAATTTTTACAATGCAAAAGATAGAAACAGCGTAAAAGTACTCGAACTTGGGCTTGGCACAGGAGCAAATTTGTGGTTTTGTGCAAGAGAAGGTTTTAGGGTAAGTGGGATTGAGTGGAGCAAAAGTGGGATTGAAAGATTTGAAAAAAGAATGCAAGAAGAACATTTAAGCCAGCAAATTGATACTTTGCTACAAGGTGATTACGCACAAAAACTTGATGAGCTTGAAGATGAAAGCTTTGATGCTTTTATGGATTCTTATTCACTCGCCTATAATGATTTTGAAAAAACAAAAAATATCATTGAAAAAGCAGTAAAAAAGCTTAAAAAGGGCGGAAAATTCCTCTCCATTACCCCAAGTGCAAATAATTTTGGCTTTAAGGAAGATAAAAGCTTAGGACATCACTGCTGCCGCCCAGTTGAGGGAAGCGATGCTTTCACAGGCGTGATTCGCTTTTGCGATGAAAAGGACATTAAAAAGCTTTATGAGGGCAAGGACTATGAAGTGCAAAGCATTAGCAAGCTCACGCACTCAAGTAAGGGCGTTGTGGAAAATGACTTATTTATCATTACAGGGGTAAAACATGGCTAAGCAAATTTGGGAGGATATTTTTTCAAGCAGAGAATGGGGCAAATACCCACCAGAGAACCTTATCCGCTTTATAGCTAGAAATTTTTATAAAGTTAAAGATAGAAACAAGGTTAAAATCCTAGAACTTGGGCTTGGCACAGGAGCAAATTTGTGGTTTTGTGCCAGAGAAGGTTTTAGGGTAAGTGGGATTGAGTGGAGCAAAAGTGGGATTGAAAAATTTCAAAAAAGAATGCAAGAAGAGCATTTAAGCCAGCAAATTGACACACTTTTGCAAGGTGATTACGCGCAAAAACTTGATGAACTTGAAGATGAAAGCTTTGATGCTATCATCGATGTAGCTTCTTTAACCTGCAATGATTTTGATAAAACAAGGCTGATTTTTAGCAAGCTTATCAAAAAGCTTAAAACTAAAGGCAAGTTTTATTCCTCGACTCTAGCTAAAGGACTTTTAGGGTATGATAAAACCAAGCTAGCCTTTCAAGAGCCAAAAGAAGGCATTTACACTCATGTTGGCTCACTTCGTTTTGAGGATAAAAATAGCCTAAAAAGACTTTATAAAGATAAAAATTTTAAGATAGAAAACATACTTACAAGCATATTACAGCAAGATAAAACGATAATTGATAAGCTTTATATAGTAGAAGGTGTAAAGATGGGGGGGGGGCATTGTGTTGATCACAGCTCTTTACACACAACCTCTACAAAGAAAAAACGGCTCACATCTGTCAAAACAAGAGCTTTGGAAAATGAGTAAAATTTCACTTCAAAGCTTTTTAGATACTCATCATCAAAAAAAGCTATCGTATGAGCACGATATTTATTTTAAAGCAAGCTATGCAAGGCTTTATGGGGAAGTCTTTGAGTTTGAGTTTAAAAGCAAGGGCTTTGTTTTTAAAAGCTTGGGCATTAAAAGCAAGATTGCAAATACACCATTTTTCGATCTACAAAGCCCATATGGCTATAGTGGTTTTTATGCAAATACTGATGATAAAGCCTTTTTAACTCAGGCTTTAAAAGCTCTCAAAGAAAGAGCCTTGAAAGAAAAGATCATTGCTTTTTTCGTGCGTTTTCACCCTTTTGATGATAATTTATCCTTGTATGAAAATGAGCTTGAATTTTTCAAAAAAGATAAAAAAATCGTCCTAGTGCCTCTTGAAAATGGCATAACTCACATACGCTCAAATTACAGCCCTCGCATTAAAAGCTATGTTAAAAAAGCAAGAACTGAAATTAAGATACAAGAATGCTTTAAAGATGAAAATCAAGCTTTTATAGAGCTTTATACACAAACCATGCAAAGAAATAAAGCTGGGAGTTTTTATTATTTTGACAAGACATATTTTGACGCACTTTTTGATTTTGAAGAATACAAACTTTTCAAAGCCTTAGATAAAGAAGGCAACAAAGCCTATGCTTCTTTTTTTATGAATGAAAACTTTGCGTATTATCATTTAAGTGCAAATTCCAAGCATTCAAACGCTAGTGCTGCTTTACTTGACTTTGCTTTTGAATACGGATCTAGCAAAGGAGTGAAGTTTTGCATACTTGGAGGAGGTATGCAAGATGATGATAGTTTGTATTATTTTAAAGAACGTTTTTCTACACTTTGGACTTATTTTTGTATAGGGGGAATGATTTTTGATCACAATGCTTATACAAACTTGTGTAAAAATTATAAAAATTCTTATTTTTTAGCCTATAGACAGGGGGGGGGGCATTAAATTCCTTAAGCTTCATTCCAAGGCATATTCCTCATGAAAAAAAGGAGTGTGCATGAATAAGCTTATCTTAGTTGGCTCAGGTGGCTTTGCTAAAGAGCTTTATCAATACCTTCAAAACACCGATCATGAAATTTTAGGCTATATAGACAAGCAAAAAAGTGCTTTTTATGAACTTTCTTATTTGGGCGATGAAGAAAGCATTCATCAAAGCTTTTTTAAAGAGGCAAGTTTTTTACTTGGTATAGGACAAGTTGAGTTAAGAGCCAGTATCATCGCTAAGCTTAAGGCTAGAGGGGCGAATTTTTTTAGCTTTATTCATTCAAGTGCTATTGTGGCTAGTGATGCTTTGCTTGGTGAGGGCGTAGTGCTTTGTCCAAATAGCATGCTTAATGCTGGTGCACAACTTGAAGACTTTGTGCTTTTAAATATCTATGCTTCAGTGGCTCATGATTGTGTGGTAGGTGAAAACTCAATACTTTGCCCTTATGCTACCTTAAATGGAGAAGCCAAAACAGGTAAGAACTGCTTTTTAGGCACTGGCGCAAGTTTGCTGCCTAAGGCTAGACTTGGAAATAACTGCGTTTTAAGCGCAGGTGTTATGCTTTCAAAATCATACAAAGATAATCAGCTCATATTTAATTTAAGAACTCTAAAGGTAAAAACAAAATGAAAAGGCTTAATATCTTAGCTTGTGGCACGATGGGAACGCAAATTAGCGCTTTATTTTATAATCTTGGCTTTGAAGTTTGCATTTATACGCACAAAACAAAACTTAAGGAGCTTGAGTTTCAAGCTAAAGTCCTTAGCAAAAAGCTTAATTTAGAGCCTAGTCAAAAGGGCAGTTTTTGTTTTTATACTCGTATTAAAAGCCTGCCTGAAGCACTTTGTATAGAGTGCTTGCCTGAAAATTTAGAGCTTAAACAAAGGTGTATAAAAGAATTTCAAAGCTCTCATGAAAGGGCTATATTTTCAAATTCAAGCTCTTTTTCAAGCAAGGATTTAGGGTGTGGCTTGCTTCATTTTTTTAATCCCATATATTTAAAACTCGCTGAACTTTATGATCCTAAAAATGAAGCTTTAGTATTGATACAAGAATTAAAAAAGCTTGATTTTTGTCTTATCAAGGCTAAGGGAAATAGAGGTAATTTAGCAAATTTGCTTTTATTTAATGAAATTGCAACTTTCTTTAAGATGATAGAAAAGCTTGATTATAGCTTGCAAGAATGTGAGCTAGTGTATGAAAAGCTTTATGAAAAAAGAGATATTTTAAGCATAATTGATATTATAGGCATTGAAATTTGTGATCAAATTTGTTTGAATTTACATGAAGATGATGAAAGTTTTTATTATCCACAAAGTTTTAAAAAAGCCCTTGAACTTGGCATACTTGGCAGGAAAAATAAAACCAAAATCAAAGACTTTTTACTCTCAATGAAGGAAGTTTAAAATGCACATACAAACACTAATACACTCAAAGCTTTTAAATGATGAAAGCCTTAAAAATCTTTTATGGGCTAAAAATATTGCTTTGCCTTTAAACTATGAGTTCATACTCATTGCTACTGGGCTTTGTGGCTCATCTGCTTTGGTGAAATTTTTGCAAGCTTGTAAGATAGGGCTTTGTGATGAGGACTTAAAAACAAGTGCTAAGGGACTTTATTTTGAGCATTTTAAAAGCCTTCAAACTCAAGCTTCATATAAAATCATCAGCTATATAGAGCATTGGAGTTTAAATTTAAAACAAAGGGCTAATTTCTTTGCAAGAGCAAGTAAAAAAGTGCCTGTTTTATTTTTAGTGCGTGATCCCATATCCATGCTAAAAACAGCTATCAATCACCCAAGTAGCGATAAAGCAAGGCGAGTTTTAAAGCTCAATGAAGATTTTAGCCCTATTTTAAATATGAAAAAATACTATATTAATGGCTTTGCGTCAAATGCTCTTAATAATAAAAAAATACTAGGACAAGCCCCAAATTTACACTCTTTGCCTAAGTGGATCAATGAGCTTATCTTTTGTCAAAATTTTTTTGTAAAAATTCTAAAACACCACAAAATCATGTATATAGACATGAATGAGCTTATGCCTGATAAAGCCTTTGATACCTTAAACAAGCTAGCTTTAGAATTTGCTTTTCAAACTCCAAAAAAAGATGAATTACTTTTTAAAGCAGAACTTAATGGCAAGCTCATTACTTATTTTCCCATTTTCTTAGAGCTTCCTTTAAAAAACAAAGCAGGCAAAGCCATCAAAATCATCTTAAGCACTCATCAAATTCATCCTTATTTAAAGCATTGTAATGAGCTTTTAGATGAAAAAGACTTAGCTTTTGAAAACATGCTTTTATACTTAGCTCAAGATGAGTTAGAACTTGTGCTTAAAGAAAATGAGCTTTTAAAGCAAATAAAAAGTTATTTACAAGATTTTTTAAAATCCTTAAAAGAGCGTATAAACACCGAGCAAAACAAGCTCTATAAAGAAGAAGATATTTTAAATTATCTTTTTGAAAATAAGGCTTTAAGTAAAAAATTATTTTATATTTTACAAAACAATCTTAAGCATATCAAGCAAAACAGGGCTGATATAGTAAGTTCTTGGAAGTATTATCAAGAATTCATGGACTTTGCAAAACATATCAAGTGATTGAAGTTTTTGCCGATTTACAAATTTATTTTAAAAGGAGAAAACATGCAAGTACAATATTGCTCAAAGTGTGTGATGCCAAATACTCGCCCGGGTATTAAATTGAGCGACATGGGGGGGGGGCATTACATTTGTTCAGCTTGTGTAAATCATGCTAAAAAAGATGAAGTTGATTATAAAGCTAGATTTAAAGAGCTAGAAAAGCTGTGCGATAAACACAGGCATAGAAATGGCAAATTTGAATATGATTGTGCAATAGCTGTAAGTGGGGGCAAGGATAGTCATTTTCAAGTGCATATCATGAAAGAAAAGCTTGGTATGAATCCTGTGCTTTTTAGCGTTGAGGATAATTTTACCATGACTGAAGCTGGCAAGAAAAACTTACGCAATTTAAGCGAGGAGTTTAAATGCCATATCATTAGTTTAAAACCAGATATTTTTACCCAAAAAAAGATTATGCGAAAAACCTTTGAAAAATATGGCAAGCCAACTTGGTTCATCGATCGCTTAATTTATAGCTATCCTTTTGCTATGGCAGCTAAGTTTAACACTCCTCTTTTGGTGTATGGTGAAAATGTAAGTTATGAGTATGGTGGCACAGATAGTGTTGAAACGCCTAGTGCAAAAGGCATTTTTTTAAATGGAGTGGCAAGTGATTTAGATATTCACGAGTTTTTAGATGAGGACATTAAAGAGCAAAATTTACAACTTTTCTTTGATCCAAACAAAAACAAGACTGATTTAGAAAAACTTGAGCCTATATATCTAAGCTATTTTGTGAAGTGGAATTCCTATCAAAACTATATCTTTGCAAAAAGCAGAGGCTTTACAGACTTACAAGGTGAGTGGAATAGAAGCCATTGTGCTGAGAATTTTGATCAAATCGACACCATAGGCTACATTTTACACGCTTGGATGAAATACCCTAAATTTGGACACGCTATGGCAAGCGATTATGCGGCTCGTTTTGTAAGATATAATCTTTTAAGTAGGCAAGAAGCTGTAAAACTTGTAAATGAAAGAGATCATAAGCTTGATAATAAAGTCGTAGAGGATTTTTGCACCTTTGTGGGTTATAGCAAAAATGAATTTTATCAAATTTTAGAAAAGCACTATAACAAAGACTTATTCTATCAAAACGAATATGGTGAATATAAGCTTAAAAACCCATTAATCTAAAAGGAGAAAAGATGACAAATTCAACTGAGGCTTATACAGACAAATACGACAAACAAGGCTATGGCTTAAGTTTTCCTGATGGACATATAGTGCGTTTTTATGAGAGAATTCTAAAATACAAGCTTAATTTTAAAGGTAAAACCATGCTTGATTTTGGTTGTGGTAATGGAGTGCATTCAAAATACTTTCAAAGCAAGGGTTACAAGCCCTTTGGCATAGATATAGTGCCAAGCTTAAAGCAAACTTATGAAAGTCTCACAGGGGGGGGGGCATTAAAAGGTGAGTGTCATATCATAGAAGCTAATGCGAGTTTTAAGCATTTATTTAGCGAAAAAATGGATTTGATTGTCGCTAATCAAAGCCTTTATTATTTACCTCGTGAGAATTTTTCTAAAACCATAGCTGAATTTTACGAACTTGCCAATGAAAAAGCCATACTTTTTGCTACTATGATGAGTGAAAAAAATTATTATTTTAAACACGCCTTAAAAGAAGCTCAAAATGGCTTAAGAGAAGTAAAGCTTGAGGGCAGACTCAATGAAACAAGTTATATACATTTTGTCAAAGACACCAAAGAGCTTTGCGAGCTTTTCAAGCCTTTTAAGCCTTTGTTTTTAGGCGAATACGATCCTATAAATTTTTATGACTTTGAAGGCAGTGCTCATCATTTTATCTTTATAGGCATAAAAGAGTAATGCTAAATTTCAAGGGCATTTTTTGCATTTTGCTTTAAATTTAGTTACAATTATATTTTAAAACGAAAGGTAGATATGCAAAAAACGCTCATTATCGCTGAAGCTGGGGTAAATCATAATGGGGATTTAAACATGGCAAAAAAGCTTATTGAAGTAGCTTGCGAGGCTGGGGCTGATTTTGTGAAATTTCAAAGCTTTAAAACCGAAGAAGTCGTCAGTCTAAATGCTCCAAAAGCTGCTTATCAGCTTGAAAATGCCCTTGATAAAAATGAAAGCCAATTTGAGATGATTAAAAAGCTTGAGCTTGATAAAAAGGCTCATTTAGAGCTTATTAAACATTGCAAGAAATGTGGCATTGCCTTTCTTTCTACCCCTTTTGATCTACCTAGCATTGCTCTTTTAGATGAACTAGGACTTGATATTTTTAAAATTCCAAGTGGAGAAATCACGAATTTACCTCTACTTAAAGCCATAGCAAAACTAGATAAAAAAGTGATTTTAAGCACAGGAATGAGTGATATAAACGAGATTGAAAATGCCTTAAACATTTTAATTCAAAATGGCACAAAGGCTGAAAATATCAGCATTTTACATGCTAATACAGCCTATCCAACCCCTTTTGAGGATATGAACTTAAATGCCATAAAAAGCCTACAAAAAACCTTTAGCAAACACAAAATCGGACTTTCAGATCACAGCCTTGGGATACATTGTGCTGTAGCTGCGGTGGCTTTGGGAGCTAGCATTATAGAAAAGCATTTTACCCTTGATAAAAACTTAGCTGGACCAGATCATAAGGCTAGCCTTGAACCTCATGAGTTAAAAGCTATGATAAAAGCTATAAGAGAATGCGAGCTTGCCTTAGGAGATGGGATCAAAAAAATCAGTGCTAGCGAAAAAGAAAATCTATGCATTGCGAGAAAAAGCCTTGTTGCAAAGAAAGAGATTAAAAAAGGCGAGCTTTTTACTGAGCTTAATTTAAGCACCAAACGCCCAGCAAATGGCATAAGTGCTATGCGTTATGATGAGTTTATAGGACGCAGGGCAAATAAAGATTATGAAAAAGATGAATTGATACAAGAATGAAAACAAGCCCTTTAAAGCCAGCAAGCAACAAAACGCAAAAAAGAAAAATTTGTGTGATTTCAGCAACAAGGGCGGAGTGGTATTTACTTTCAAGGCTTTGTAAAGAAATACAAGCTGATGAAAACTTAGAACTTCAGCTTATCATAACTGGAGCACATTTAAGCCAAAATCAAGGGCTAACTTATAAAGAGATAGAGCAAGAATTTAAAATCAATAAAAAAATTCAAATTCTACTAGCAAATGATGATAAAATAGCACTTTGCAAGACTATGGGCTTAGCTTTTATCTCTTTAAGCGAGGCTTTAGCAGAACTTAGTCCTGACATCGCCCTTATCTTAGGTGATCGTTATGAAATGCTTGCAGTGGCTAGCACCTGCTTGCTTATGCATATACCTTTGGCTCATTTATGCGGTGGAGAGCTTACTTTAGGGGCATTTGATGATAGTATAAGGCATGCCATTACGAAAATGGCTCATCTTCATTTTGTAAGCACAGCCCTTTATAAAAAGCGGGTAGAACAGCTTGGCGAAGAGAGTTCAAAAGTCTTTAATGTAGGCTCTTTAGCTGGCGAGCTTATTTTAAACACAAAGCTTTTAAGCAAAAAAGAGCTTGAAAAAAGCCTTAATTTTAGCTTTGATAAAAATATTTATCTCATCACTTATCACCCAACAACCTTAAGGCTTCAAAGCCTGCAAGATGAAGTTAAAATGCTACTTGATAGCTTAGATACACTTGAAAATGCAAGCCTTATTTTTACTAAGGCAAATGCTGATGAAATGGGGCTTTTTATAAATGAAAAGCTTCAAAGTTACTGCGAAAAAAACGCTCATAAAGCAAGGCTTTTTGATAATCTTGGCTCACAAAAATACCTCAGCCTGATGAAAATAGCAAAGGCTGTTGTAGGCAATTCCTCAAGTGGCATTAGCGAGGCTGTGTTTTTTAAAAGCCCTTGCATTAACATAGGCGATCGCCAAAAAGGGCGTCTAAGAACAATCAATATCATCGATACGCCCATGAATGAACTTAAAAAAGCCTTTGAAATGCTTGAAAATAAGGCTTTTAAAGCAAAATTACAAAATCTTAAAAATCCTTATAAAAACAAAAACGCAAGCAAAATGATTAAAGAAGTATTAAAAAAAGTCGATTTAAGCACAATTTTACAAAAAAAATTTATTGATTTAAAATGAGGATAGATGGATTTAAATGCCCTTAAGCTTAAGATAAACTCAAGCGGTAAAGAAGCCTTAAAGGTTCTTGGCAAAGAAAGAGCTAGGATAGCTTTGGTGATGAATGATGAGGACAAGCTCATTGGCGTTATCACTGATGCGGATTTGCGAAAAGCCTTGCTTGAGGGCTATGATCTCAACTCAAGCATAGAAAATATTTATACTCAAAATCCCAAAACCATCACTTCTAAAACAAGCAATGATGAAATTTTTGCCCTTGCTTCAAGATATGATATTTATGATTTTCCTGTGCTTGATCAAAAAGGTAGGGTTGTAAAAATCTTAAGCGTTGCAAAAATGCTTGAAACCAAAAAGCGAAGCAACAAAGTCGTTTTAATGCTTGGCGGACTTGGCAGCCGCCTAGCTCCACTTACAAACGATACGCCAAAACCCTTGCTTAAAGTTGGCTCAAAGCCCATTTTACAAACCATAGTTGAACGCTTTGCTAAACAAGGCTTTTGTAATTTTATCTTTTGTGTTAATTATAAAAGCGAGATGATAGAAGCGTATTTTAAAAATGGCAGCGAATTTGGCGTAAATATAGAGTATATACACGAGCAAAAAAGGCTTGGCACAGCTGGGGCTTTGTCTTTACTTGATAAGAATTTATTCAATGAAAGTTTTTTTGTAATGAATGGAGACATTTTAGCCGAGCTTGATTTTAACGCTATTTTAAAACAGCACAAAAGAAAAGAAGCACATGCGAGTATGTGTGTGAGAAAATTTAGCTATCAAGTGCCTTATGGGGTGGTAAATTGCGATGAGGAACAAATTCTTAGCATAGAAGAAAAACCGAGTTTTGAGTTTTTAGTTAGTGCTGGAATTTATGTTTTAGAGCCTGGAATTTTGGACTTTTTAAAGCAAAATGAGTATTTGGATATGCCTGATTTATTTAACCTGCTTTTAAAAGAGCAAAAAAAGCTAGTTAGTTATGAGATTAAGGATTATTGGATAGATATAGGAAGATTTGATGAATACCAAAGGGCAAATGATGAGTTTAAGTCCTAAAAGAGTTTTAATCATAGGCTTTGGAAGCATAGGAAAAAAGCATTTTTTAGCCCTTAATAAGCAAAACTTAAGCGTTGATATAGTCTCAAAATCAGCTGATTTTTCAAGTTTAAAAGCTGAATTTAAAGAACTTTCAAACCCTACCCTACTTGAAAATACACAAATTTATAAAAGCCTTAAAGAGCTTGATTTAAATACATACAAGCTTTTCATTATAGCAAACATTACCACAGCACATTTTGATACGCTTAGCTTTCTTGATAAAAAAGTGCAAGATAAAATCATACTTGTAGAAAAACCTTTGTTTGAAAACTATAAAAAATTTACTCCAAGTGGAAAAAATGAAATTTTCATCGCCTATTTACTTCGCTTTAATCAAAGCATTATGCGTTTAAAAGCACTTTTAGAAGAAGAAATTCAAAAGGGGCAAATGCCTTATTTTACAAGTTTTGTATGTCATTCTTATCTGCCTTCTTGGAGAAAGCTTGATTATAGGCAAAATTATAGTGCAAAAAAAGAGCTTGGCGGTGGGGTTATGCTTGATCTTTCTCATGAGCTTGATTTGGCTTTATTTTTCTTTGATAAGCTTAAACTTAGCTTTGCTCAAAGCAAGCAAATTTCAGAGCTTGAAATAAATAGCGATGATTTTGCTTTTTTGGCACTAAGTTCTAAAAAATGCCCTATAATTCATATCCAGCTTGATTATTTTAGCAAATTTAATCAAAGAGTGATACAAATTAGCACGCCCTCAAAAAGCTTTGAGCTCAATTTAAATGAAAATTTTATAAAAATTTATGATACAAAACAAAACTGCACCCTAATCAAAACCGAGGATAACACCATAAAAACACTTGAAAGCTTGCATAAAGCAGTATTTAAAAAAGATAAAAGGTTATGCTCTTTAAAAGAAGCAAAAAAGCTTTTAAAACTCATAAAAAAGGCAAAAAATGAACAATAATATACTTTGCACCATTTGTGCTAGAGCTGGAAGCAAAGGGCTTAAAAACAAAAATATTAAAAAGATAGAAGGGCTTGAGCTTATAGCTTATAGTATTATACAAGCTAAAAATTCAGGGCTTTTTAAACATATAGTCATTAGCACAGATAGCGATGAAATAGCTCATGTAGCCTTAAAATATGGAGGCGAGGTTTTTTTCAAAAGAAAGGCAGAGCTTGCAAGCGATAAGGCAGCTAAAGTGCCTGTTATGCGTGATGCTTTGCTTCAAAGTGAAGCGCATTTTAATACCACTTTTGATACCCTCATCGATCTTGATGCGACTGCGCCTTTAAGAAGGAGCGAGGATATAAAAAAAGCCTATGAGCTTTTTAAGCAAAGTGGCAAGGAAAATTTAATCACAGCTGTGCCTGCAAGACGCAATCCTTATTTTAATCTCATAGAAATAAAAGAAAATGGTGCCATTGATACAGCTAAAACTTATGCTTCAACTACGCGTCAAGATGCTCCAAAATGCTATGATATGAACGCAAGTATTTATATTTTTCAAAGACAAAGATTGCTTGAAAGTGATAGTGTTTTTGGAACGAAAACTGCTTTATATGTGATGAATGAAGAAAGTGCTTTTGATGTGGATAGTGAATTTGACTTTAAGATAGTTGAGTTTTTAATCAAAAGTAAAAAGCTTAAACAAGAGGAATTGTAATGCTAAGTAAAAAAGTGATTTTCATCGCTGGAGCATGTGGGCGTATAGGCACAGCACTTTGTGAAAAACTGCTTTTAGAGTGTAATGCTAGCCTCATTTTAGCTGATATTGATGAAGCAAAATTAAGCAAGCTCGAGCAAAACTTAGCTAAAAATCCTGCCCTAAAAGCAAAAATTCTAAGCACCAAGTTTGATATTACGAGCAAACAAAGCTTAAATGAGGCTATAACTAAGGCAAATAAGCATTTTGGCAAGATAGATGGCTTTGTCAATACGAGCTATCCTATGGGTAAGGATTGGGGCAAAACGCCTTATTATGAGCTTGAGTATGAGCAAATTTGTGAGAGTTTGAATTTGCATTTGGGCGGTTTTATGCTTGCAGCTCAAGAATTTGTAAAATTTTTTAAAGAACAAGGCTGGGGCAATATCATCAATCTTAGCTCTATCATGGGCGTATATGCGCCTAAATTTGAAAATTATAAAGATACCAATATGCAAAGTTCTTTAGAATACAGCGTCATAAAAGCTGGCATTAATCATCTTGGAGTATGGCTAGCAAAAGAGTTATTTAACACCAATATACGCGTCAATACACTCTCAAGTGGAGGCATACTTGATCATCAGCCTGAAAGCTTTTTAAACGCCTATAGAAACTGCTGTGCAAGCAAGGGCATGCTTGAAGCAAAAGATATAAGCGGAACAATAGCCTTTTTACTCAGCGATGAGAGCAAGTTTATAACAGGAGCAAATCTCATAGTCGCTGATGGCTGGGGGCTTTGATGATGGAAAATGAAGTTAGGAATTTATCATAAAATGAGCCAAAAGAATGTAATATACACAAAAAGCAAACTACAAAGAATAAAAAATGAAAATTTTACTCAAATTTCAATGGATTGCTCAGACTCTAGCTCGCAAAAAATAAAAAGGGCAAAAGATGAAATTTAATGAGGCACAAAAAGAACTTTTTCAAAAAAACTGCAAGGCATGTTTAAACAAACCCCTGATTAAAGAACTTAAAAAGATCAAAAAATGCTCTCGTTTTACACTTAAATTTGGCAATGATTCACTTGATATTAACATACAAGATAGCAAAGATAAAAGCCTTATGTATGAAAATGCCCTTGATGAACTTAACAGCAAGCTTGATGTATATCAAAAAAAATACCCCTTATATCCGGTGCTTTATTTTTACGGCTTTGGCAATGGCATACTTTATAAAGCCTTGCTTCAAAATCCAAATTTAAAACATTGTGTTGTTTTTGAAGATGAGCTTGAGCTGATTTTTTTGATGTTTCATATTATTGATTTTTCAAGTGAGTTTGAAAGCAAAAAGCTTCTTATTTTTGCTCCTAAGCTTACAAAAATGAACGATTATCACACCATTTTTATTTCTGATCCCTTTTGCAAAATGTATAAAGCTTATTTTTTAGAGCTTCATAGTCATTATTATGAAAAGAAAAGTGAAAAGATCATTGAGCTTAACAAAACTCTTGTAGCCGCTCAAAAACAAACTGCTATAGAGATGGGTAATGATCCTCTTGATGCTTTACAAGGCTTAGCGCAACAAGTTTATAATCTCCCAGCTCAGCTTACTCACCCAACAAGCAAAAAGCTTTTACAAAAAAGAGGAAAACAAGTTGGCAAATGCGCTTTGATCGTCTCAACCGGACCAAGTCTAAGCAAACAGCTTCCTTTACTTAAAAAATACCAAGATAAAGTCACTATCTTTTGTGCGGATTCTGCTTATCCTATACTTGCTCAAAATGATATAAAACCAGATTATGTATGTATGCTTGAAAGGACTGATTTTACAGCTGAGTTTTTTAACCATGATTTTAAAGAGATTGATAAAAATATCATTTTTGTGCTTTTAAATTTAGTCCATCCTAATGCTGTAGCTTACTGCGAGCAGTATAATAGAAATTATTTGCTTATGCCTAAAAAACTTCACTTTTGTGAGTATTTACATTTTACGCAGTTTAAGCATATAACTGGTATGAGCGTAGCTCACATGGCTCAAGAACTTGCTTTTGGTTTAGAATACACAAATATTATTTTTATAGGACAAGATTTAGCATACGCTGATGATGGCAGCTCGCATCCAAAAGACTATCAGCATTCTGCAAATTTTGAAAGCTCAATGTATGAAGATGATATGCTTACAAATATACCTGCATGGGGAGGGACAAAAGAGGTAAGAACTCATCACATTTGGCTTGCATTCAAAGATATCATCGAAAGAAATATCATAGTGTATAAGCTCAGAAATAAAAAGATCACATTTTATAATGCCACAGAAGGTGGAGCGAGGATAGAAGGCTGCACGGAAATACCTTTTAAAGAAGTCTGTGAAAAATTTTTTCAAAAACAAGAGCCCAAACATTTTGAAAAACTTGAACCTTTAAGCTTGACAAAACAAAATGAACTTCTTTTAAAAGCCTATGCGAAGATCAAAAAAAGTATCGTGCTTTGCGAAGAGATGATTAAAAGGCTTAAGGAAATTTTAGAAGCATGTATTGAAGAAGCTAAAAATATCGATACAAACAAAACCTACGAAGAAAATAAGCTCATATTTAGCACACTTTCAGAGCATATCGATGAGGCAAAAGAAATCGTTGAGGATAAAAAGCATTTCGTTTCAGCCACTGAAATTTTATTCCCCTTGCTTAATCAGTTTGAAATCAATATCGCTCCGCTGTTTGTTTATAATCCACAAAATGAAACAGAAAAACAGCAAAAAATGATTCTTTGGCTTGATAAACATATATCATGGATAAGACTTGTTGGTTCTCATCTTGAAGCTCAAGTTAAAGCCTTGAATGAAAACTCAAAGCCTTTAATTAGCCTTTTACAACAAAGAGGACAAATTTTTGAAGCGAAAGTGAAGATGATTGATGAAAAAGCACAAAAAGGAAAATCATGCCTCATGTTTTACTAAACAAGACTTTTACTCAAAACCTCAACGCTATTTTTAGAGTCGATCAGCCTTTGAGTGTGATGTTAAGGCAAATTTCAAAACTTGTGAAATTTAAAAATGAAGGGAAAAAACTTATCTTTTTGCCAGAAAATGAGCTTGTGTATGAAGACTTTGAGGCTCATTTTAAAGAAAAAAAAGAGTATTTTGATCAAAACTTTGCAAAATATCCTGTGATGTTTTTTTACGGGCTTGGTAATGGTATCTTGCTTAAATATTTACTTAAAAACAAAAAGCATAAAAGAATTATCGTCTTTGAAAGCGAACTTGAGCTTTTTTACCTTGCTTTGCAAGAGCTTGATTTTAGCAAGGATATAGAACAAGAAAGGTTGATATTATTTTATACACCAAACCTTAATCCAGCGCAATTTCAAACTCTTTTTGCTTATCCTGATATAGAAACTTCACTTAAAACTTATAATTTTCATATTCAATGTGAATTTTATGAAAAGCATTATAAAAATGAGATAGAAAAAATTCATCAAGAACTCATAGAGCAGATCAAATTTAGCTTTTTAAAAAGAGGAAATGATCCGCTTGATTCTATCATTGGTATTAAAAATATCTTGATTAATCTTCCTAAGATGTTAAGGCACGGTATTTTCAAAGCTTTCTTAAAACAAAGATTTAAACAGGTTAAAAATGCTATCATTGTCTCAACCGGACCAAGTTTAAGTAAGCAACTACCTTTGCTTAAAGAATATGCAAATAAAGCAAGCATTATGTGTGCGGATTCTGCTTATCCTATACTTGCTAAAAATGGCATTAAACCGGACTTTGTTTTTATGCTTGAACGCACGGATTTTACGGCTGAATTTTTTAATAATGATTTTAAAGAATTTGATGATGGGATTTTATTTATCCTTACTTCAGTGGTGGATAAAAACGCTACAAAATACCTTGAAAAAAATAACAGAAATTATATGATCGTTTCTCGCCCTTTGCTTTTTGCAGTAAGTTTAGGGCTTGATGAGTTTGGTTACTTAGGTGTAGGACATAGCGTGGCAAATATGGCATACGAGCTCGCAGCAGCTTTAAGGCATGAAAATATCATTTTTATAGGACAAGATTTAGCATACGCTGATGATGGCAGCTCACACCCAAAAGACTATCAGCATGGAGCTGAGTTTGAAAGCGATCAAAGGCGTGATCTTTACACGCTTGCATATGGACAAAAAGGACAAGTAAGAACACAAATCACTTGGAATTTATTTAGACACGCTTTAGAAAGTGATATAGCACTAAGCAAGCTTAAGCTTGGTATAAACACTTATAACGCCACTGAAGGCGGCGCACACATCAAAGGAAGCATAGAAAGACCTTTTAAAGAGCTTTGCGAAACACTTTTAAAAGAAAATGTGCAAAAACCCTTTGCCATGCCACCAAGATATGATGAAAACAAGGCTAAAGCGCTACTTAAGCAAAGCAAAGAAGATTTGCAGGCAAAGGTAAAAAAAGCTGATGACTTTCTTGAAGAGATTAAAAAAGAACTTGAGCTTTTGCAGAGCTTGTTGCCAAGGGATTATGTTTTTGAAAAGCTTGATTTTGAGGCTTTAAAAAAGTCAAAAGAAAGACTTTTAAAACTCATTCAAGTGCTTAAACAAAAGGTTATTTTTACTGAAACCTTGCATGCTGTGTATTTTCACAATGAATGCGAACTTGTCCGCCTTGAAAGCGTGATGAGCAAAAACGAACACGAAGAAAAAGAGCTTTTAATCCTTTTTTTAGAAACGCAAGGACGATTTTTTATCGAACTAGGTGAATATATCTATACACAAAACAATGCCATTTTAGAATGCATAAAAGAATATACTATTTAAGGAGAAGATATGCAACAAACAACTTTATTTGAAAAGAACATTGATGCTTTAAAAGGCGTATCTTACAAAGAACTTAAAGATGAGCTTTTAAAGATAAAAGTCGTGCATAAATTCAAATACGAATTTGATCCTAAAGACACTTTAAATACTAACATCATTGATCTGCAAACACAAAGAAAAATGTATCAAGCACCACTTCGCGAGCTTGAAGAAAGCTTAGAGCCTTTTAAGGACGAGTTTAAACGTTATGATGCCTTGTTTTTTTATGGCATGGGTAATGGCATTTTATACAAGGTTTTAGCACAAAATGAAAAGCACAGACGCATTGTTATTTTTGAAAAAGAACTTGAGCTTATTTATATGGCTTTTAATCTCATTGATTTTAGCGAAGCCCTTTTAAAAGGACAAATTATCATCATTTATACTCAAAATTATGATTTTAACCTAGCTACAGATATTTTTTCTTTGCAAGGCGTGGTGTTGTTTTTAAAACTATATAACTTGCGTATTCATTGTGCATATTATGAAAATCAAAGCAAAGAACTCAAACATATCAACGAAATCAACTTGCAAGCCATTCGATCAGTTACCCTAAAGCATGGCAACGATCCAGCCGATGCACTCATGGGCATAGAAAACTTTACTTTAAATTTACCCTATATGCTTACACACCCTACTTTTAAAGAACTGCTTAAAAAACGCAAAAACAAAGGCAAAAACGCTATCTTTGTAGCTACTGGACCAAGTTTAAGCAAACAATTTGACTTACTTAAAAAATACAAAGATAATGCCGTGATCTTTTGCGCTGATAGCTCTTATGCTTTACTTCACAAACAAGGCATAAAACCAGATTATGTTTTGTCTTTGGAAAGGGTTACAAACACTTCAAAGCTTTTTGATAACGATTTTGGCGAATTTGATAAAAATATACTCTTCATACTTTTTGTTCTAACACACCCAAATACGATTAAAAATCTTGAAAGAAACAAAAGAACTTATATGCTTACCCAAAGAAATCTTGCGTATTCAAGTTATCTTGATCTTAAGGATTTTGGCTATTTAGGCGGTGGAATGAGCGTGATGAATATGGCTCACGAACTTGGTATAATGCTTGGCTATAAAAATCTTTTTTTTATAGGACAGGATTTAGCTTATAACGAAGAGGGTAAATCACACCCAGATGATTATATGTTTGCCAAATTTGGTGCAAGCGCAAAAAGCAAAAAAAGAGATGATCTTAAAGTTACAGCTTATGGGGGCAAGGGCGAGGTTAAAACCAGTGAAGTATGGATGCTCTTTAAAGGCTTCTTTGAAAACCTCATCGCCAAACAACCAAAAGATGTAAAGTTTTACAACTGCACTGAAGGTGGAGCAAGGATAGAAGGAAGCATAGAAATGCCTTTTAAAGAAGCTTGCGAGCAGTTTTTAAGCAAAGAAGTAAAAAAACGCTTACCAAAGCTTCAAAAACCAAGCCGCAAAGAAAGCAATGAATATATGCTTAAAGCATATGAAAAGATCAAAAAGGGTATGCGAACAAGTCAAAGATTTATCAAAAAATCTAAAAAAATTCAAAAACAGCTTCAAGGACTTACCAGAGGTGTGCAAAAAAGCACGCTTGATGATATAAATAAAAGTATTGATGAGATCAAAAAAGCCTTTGATAGCAAAAAAACGCTTTATTTTAAAGAACTCTTAGGACCAAGCTTGTTTCATCAAGAACTTCAATCAGCTCCTCTTTATGTCCAAAATTTCAACAACGAAGGCGAACGACAAAACAAGCTTATGGCGTGGATTTTCTCTCATGAAGCTTGGCTTGAAGAAATCATTGATTTTTTAAGTATTATGGAAGAAAAGATGAAAGCTGATATCGTGCCTTTAAGAGAAGCTTTGGAAAAAAGAAAGCTTTTATAAAAAGGGTTTCATTGCAAGCCATATTTACACGGCTTGCAATCCATACAACAAATAAACTACAAAACAACTTGCTTAAATTCAAAAATATTTTCAAAAACACTCAAGTTAATTTTCACTTTGCCGATATAGAGATTGAATCTTTTCAAAATATTGCTTAAAAAAGTCAAGTCTAAGGCTTGACTTTTTTTTTAATCTATTTTATTTTTTTACACCAATTTAATTTAAAAAATCAAATTCTATTTATATTTTGCTTATACTGCACTTTGTTATATCCCTTTCAAATTCCTTATTTTAGGCATAAAATTAAAAGTTGGAACACTTCTTGCTTTAAGAGGGCTAAGCAATATTTTGAAAGGATTTAAAATGAGTTTAAGAATAAACACGAACATTGGTTCGCTTAATGCTCACAATGCGTTAAATATGACTTCTAACGCACTTGACAATTCTCTTAACAGGTTAAGCACAGGGCTTAGGATCAACTCAGCCAAAGATGATGCTTCAGGTTTAGCCATCGCTGATCAGCTTCGCTCTCAAGCTTCTACGCTAGGACAAGCTATCAACAACGGCAATGACGCCATAGGTATACTTGCCACCGCTGATAAAGCGATGGACGAGCAGGTAAAAATCTTAGATATGATTAAGACTAAAGCAACACAAGCTGCACAAGATGGGCAAAGTCTTAAAACAAGAAATATGCTTCAAGCTGATATCAACCGCCTTATGGAAGAACTTGACAATATCGCTAATACCACCGTTTTTAATGGCAAACAACTCCTATCAGGTGGCTTTATCAACCAAGAATTTCAAATCGGCTCAAGCTCAAATCAAACTATAAAAGCAACTATAGGCTCAACTCAAAGCTCAAAGATCGGTGTAACAAGGTTTGAAACAGGAGCAACTATCACTGCTTCAGGACCTGCAAATATGACGATTTTAAATTATAATGGCGTTGATGACTTTGACTTTGCTGAAATTCAAATTTCATATAGCGTTGGCACAGGTGTTGGAGCTTTGGCTGAAGAGATCAACAGAGTCGCTGATAAAACAGGTGTTCGTGCAAGCTTTACCGTGCAAACTTATGGCACCTATCCTATACAAGAAGGAAAAACGAGTGCTAATTTTTCAATCAATGGCGTAGTTATAGGACAGATTGATTATAAAGCAGCTGATGAGAATGGACAGCTTATATCAGCAATCAATGCTGTAAAAGATACTACAGGCGTGCAAGCAGCCAAAGATGCAAATGGCAAGCTCGTTTTAACCTCAACTGAAGGAAGAGGCATAGTTATAGAAGGAAGTATAGGTGTAGGTTCAGGCGTAATTAACAGCCAATACTCAAATTTTGGACGCCTCTCACTCATTAAAAACAGCGGACAAGATATCGCTATATCAGGCACTGGCTTTGGCTTTACAGTAAGTGCTGGGGATTTTGTTTCTCAAAGCTCTGTTTCTTTACGTGAGTCAAAAGGACAAATCGAAGGTAATATGGCTGATGCTATGGGCTTTTTTGCATATCCGGGTGGAAGTAGATATATCATCACAGGCTCTTCATCAATTTCTGGCTTTATGAGTACTGCTGGTTCAGGCTTTTCAGCTGGTTCAGGTTTTTCTGTAGGTTCTGGAAACAACTATTCTGTTTTATTGGGTGATATTGGTGTATTTATCTCAGCCGCCTCTGCATATTCAAATGCCTATCAAGTTTCAGCAGGATCAGGCTTTTCACAAGGTTCTGGTTTATCAAATTATGCACCAATGAAAACGCTTGAGCTTGGCATAGCTGATAACACAGCCGGTGTAACTACGCTTAAAGGAGCGATGGCGGTAATGGATATAGCTGAAACTGCGATCTTAAATCTTGATCAAGTGCGCGCTGATATAGGTTCAGTCCAACAACAACTTGAAGTTACGATAACTAATATCAGCACTACACAAGTTAATGTTAAATCAGCTGAAAGCACCATACGAGATGTGGATTTTGCAAGTGAAAGTGCGAATTTCTCTAAACAAAACATACTCGCTCAAAGTGGTAGCTACGCTCTTGCACAGGCCAATCAATCACAACAATACGTGCTTCAACTCTTACAATAAGTTCAAATTTTGCTTCAAGCTTGCGACTTTTTTCGCAAGCTTTGTATCAATACGCTATATAAAAACCTAAAGAAAACTTGTGTAAATATCGGTTATAATCAATCAAACTTTCCCCATAGCCATTAAAATACTGCACATACAAAAACACTCCATTCCCCCAAAAATCAAAGCCCGCATCAAACTGCAACGCTCCTTTGTTTCGCTTAAAATTCAAGTTATTTCTCACAAGCACACTTGTAAAATAATCCTTCGCCAAATAACTCACAGCCAAATCAAAATTTCCCATATAACTTGTGATGTCTTTATTATCATCATCTTTTTCAGGCAGTCTATACCACAACCTTGGCGTGATAAAAAAGCGATCATAAACAAGCAAAGTGCTTATATACACTCTATTCCATGAGCGTGATTGAAGCTCGGTATCATCTTTGCCGTTTGATTCGTGAAGCAAGGATAAGCGGACATTTTTTAAATTTTCAAACCGATCTATATAAAGTGGCACAGAAACAAAAAATTCAGGCTGATAGTTAATCTCTCTAAAAGGCGAAGAGTCCTTATAAAGCTGCCACCAAGCAGTTTGTGTGTAAGCAAAATAAAATTTTTCATCAAAACCAAAAATATTTTCAAACAAGGGCTTTTTAAGGCTGATTTGAAATTTCGCTTCAGTGCGTTTGTGTCGCGGATATTTGCCTTTAAAAGTATAAGAAAAAGGTAAAAAATAATTCGCCTCATGCTCGCTGAGTTGCAAGAAATTCTCTCTTTTTATCTCGCCAAGATAATTTTGTAAATTTAAAACTGCCAAGTCCCTTTCTTCTCTTAAGTTTTGCTCTAATCTTGTGCTTGTTTCAGCCCTCACAAAACTTATAACTACACACACAGCGCATAAAAATTTAAAACATTTCATTTTTAAATCTTACATAACTTTCAAAGTCATTTAAATTCACAAAGGCTTCATCGTCCTTAAAATCAAGCACAAAAGCATCATTTTGCTCGCATAAGCTTTGAATTTTGTGTTTTTTTTGTTTTAAAAACTCAAGACATTTGCTAGATAAAGAACTATGATAAAAGCCGCACAAAGCGTGGATATACCCTTTGCTTCGTGGCAAGATGATTAAGGATTGATCAAGGTGCTTTGCAAGAGTAGTAATGTGCTCTTTTTCTATACTTGGCATATCAACACTGATCACAAAAACAAAAGTATCTTTAAAATAATCAAGCACACTAAAAAGTGCAAGCATAGGCGAAAACTCCACACCTTCAAGCTTTTTATCAAAAATAAGTTGTTTAAAATGAGCCTTAAATTTATCCTCTTTGCACGAAAGAAAACAGCTTTGAAAAAGCCTGCTAAGCCTTGAAAATTGAAATTCAATCAAGCTTTGATTATGAAAAGGCAAAAAACACTTATCTTGCCCCATACGACTTGATTTGCCACCACACAAAATCACACAAGGCAGAGTTTGAAGATCAAAGTGCATTTTTTTCCTTAAAATATAAATTTTGAAATTTTAAACATTTTACATTAAAATAACATAAAAAATACTCTATAATTAAAGTTATGAAATACCAAGTTTTAATCCAAATCGCAAATTATCTTAAAGCTTATAAAAAACTCTATTCTATCAAACGCATAGATGATAATGTTTTTAAGCTTGAGTTTAATAAACTCTGCCTCATTTTTGATCTAAGCCGTTTTAAAAGCGCTATTTATGAAGCTAAGCTTTTAGAAAAAAAATACAATGCCCCATTTGATTTTATGCTTCAAAAATACTTTAGCGGTGCTGAAATTTTAGATATAAAAGTGCTTGAAAATAATAGAGTCTTATGTTTTCACACTCAAATACAAAAAGCATACAAAAACTTTACAAACAAAATCTATTTTGAATTTACAGGCAAAAATACAAACGCTATCATCACCGATGAAAATGACATCATTATCGAAGCTTTAAGACATATCGAAAAATCCTACAGAAGCGTAAAAATAGGACAAAAACTTGAGCCTTTAAAGCCTTTTAAGATCGAAGAAAAAGCCTTTGAGATCAAAGACTTTAAAGCATATTTTGCTCTTGCTTTTAAAGAGCAAAACCAACTCAAAATCAATGCCCTAAAAGAAAGCAAAAGCAAACAAGTGCTGAAAAAAATCACCAACTTAAAAGAGCATTTAAGCAAGCTTGATGATGAAAATACACTTGAAAAACAAGCCCGAAATTATGAATACAAAGCCCAAGTTTTAAATGCAAATTTATATCATTTAAAAGACTATGAACGTCATTTTTCTTTAAAAGATTTTGAGGGCAAAGAGCTTTTTTTTGAGCTTGAAAATACTCCAAAAATGGAAGCTCAAAGGCTTTTTAAACTTTCAAAAAAACTCAAACAAAAAGCTAAAAATATCTTCATCGAAAAAAACTCACTGCTTGAAAAAATCAGCTTTTATGACAATCTTTTAACACTTATCACGCACTCAAACTCAAGCGTAGAGCTTGAAATTTTAGTGCCAAAAAAGCAAACAAATACAGAAAAAAAAGTAAAAAAAAGTGATGAGGGTGTGGCAAGTTTTTATTTTAATGAATGTAAAATTCTTATCGGCAAAAACGAAAAAGCAAATGAGTTTTTACTACACAACACAAAAAAAGATGATATGTGGCTGCATGTGCAAAACTTACCCTCCTCACACGCTTTTATCATCTCAAATAAACAAAAACTAAGTGAAGAAGTGTTACAATTTGCAGCGAAATTGTGTGTAAATTTCTCAAAGTTAAACTCTGGGGCATATTTAGTCGATTATACGCAAAGAAAATTTGTTAAAATAAAACAAAAGGCTTTCGTAAATTATACAAATTTCAAAAGCTTAAGCGTTTTAAAGGAGTAAAAATGCCAGTCAGTCCTTTAGGAAATCTTAATTTCATCAACCAAAATGTCGGCGCAGTATCAACTCAAGCAAGCAATGAAGCTGCTAAAGAAGGCTTTGCAAATATGGCAAATTTAGCTGAATTTGCTGCAAAAGAAAAAGCAGTTGAAAGGCTTGAAAAAGTCGCTCAAAGCCAAGAGGTGCAAGATGAGATTAAAGAAAGGGCTGATGAAGAAGAAAAGAAACGCAAGCACGCTAAAGAAGAGCAAGAACACAATGAAAAAGAAGAAGAAGCAAGTGAAGAAGATGAGTTTAAAAGCGCGCACAAGCTTCACAGACTTGATTTAAGCATTTAAGATAAGGAGAAAAGCTTTGTTTGATACGACACGGATTATTAGCGGGGTGGTTTTAGCAGCTGGGGTGATTTTGATCTTGCTCATTAATGAACTAGCCCTTAATTTTGTAGTCTTTGCACTTTTATTTTACCTTGCTTTTAACGAAGGTAAAGCACTTTTTAAAGATCAAAGTGCGAATGTTTGGCTTGGCTTACTTGTCTTTGTGATAGGAAGCGTGCTTAAAGAGCCTTTGCTTGTAGGCGCGTTGTTTTTTATACTTGTGGTGGGATTTTTGGTGTATAAAAAAGAGAAAAATTTACAGCAAAGTTTGATTTATCTTTATCCGACTCTACCTATCTTAGCACTTTGGCAGTTGTATTTAGAGCATGGCGTGTTTGCTTTGTTTTGGCTTATTTTTATCGTAGCAGTGTGCGATAGTAGCGCGTATTTTGTCGGTAAAATGATAGGCAGCACACCTTTTTCACCAACAAGCCCAAACAAAACAAGAGAAGGCGTCATCGGTGGTTTGGTATTTGCAACCATTTTTGGCACGCTTATTGGACTTTTTGGATATAGCTTTTTGCTTAGTCTTGCTGTTTCTTTTTTAAGTGCTGTTTTTGCAGTGATTGGCGACTTGTTAGAAAGCTATTTTAAACGCAAAGCAAAGATTAAAGATAGTGGCAATCTCATACCCGGACATGGTGGAATTTTAGATAGGATTGATGCTTTAATCATCGCTGCTTTTGTCATGGTTGCTCTTTTATGATCCTTCTTGGAAGCACTGGCAGTATAGGGCAAAATGTGCTTTTTTTAGCCAAAAAGCACAAGATCAAGATCAACGCTCTTGCATGCGGGGAAAATATCAAACTCTTTAAAAAACAAATTGCTGAGTTTAAGCCAGAATTTATTTGTATTAAAAACAAACAAGACAGACACGAGCTTGATTTTAACCCAAAAAAGATTTTTTACGCCCAAGAAGGCTTAGAGCAGATTTTAAATATCAGTAATTCTAAGCTTGTGGTAAATGCTATAGTGGGCTTTGCAGGACTTCGTGCAAGCATACAAGCAAGCAAATTAAAAAAAACTCTTGCCCTTGCAAATAAAGAAAGTCTTGTTGTGGCTGGGAAATTCTTTAAGCATACAAAAATCAAGCCCATAGACAGCGAACACGCCGCACTAAAATGCTTGCTTAAAGGACAAAAAAACATAGAAAAGCTTTATATCACCGCAAGTGGAGGAGCTTTTTTTAAGCATAAGATTGAAGAGCTGAGTCAAGTCAGTGCAAAAGAAGCCTTAAAGCACCCAAATTGGAGCATGGGAGCAAAGATCACTATAGATAGTGCAACTATGGCAAATAAGCTGTTTGAGATCATTGAAGCTTACCATCTTTTTGGTTTGAAAAATCTTGATGCCATTATCGAGCCAAGATCCTTAGCTCATGCAATTTGTGAATTTAAAGATGGTGGAGCAAGTGTGTATTTTTCAAAAGCAGATATGAAACTAGCTATCTCTCAAGCCATACTGAAAAAAAAGAATCAAAAAATTTTACAATCACTAGACTTTGTTAAGCTTGCTAGTTTAAAATTCCACTACATAGATTTGAAAAAATATCCCATTTTCTCGCTCAAAAAGGCTTTGCTTGAAAATGTTGATTTAGGTGTGATTATCAATGCTGCAAATGAAGTTTTGGTGAGAAAATTTTTAAACAATGAATGTAAATTTTTAGATATTGCTCATGGCATATTTAAAGCACTTGATCGCTTTGAAAATCCTTATATAAAGGATATAGAAGAGGTTTTTGAGCTGGATAAAAAAGTAAGGGAATTTATAAAGGTGTGAGTATGAAAAAACTGATTGTGTTATTACTAAGCTTTGCATTAAGTTTTGCTTTAGAATTTAGCGTAAGCGAGAATGGCAAAAGTCTTGATGATAATAATACCATTTTAATTTTTGGTGGCATACAAGGCGATGAGCCGGGTGGCTTTCATGCAGCAAGCTTGCTGATAAGTGATTATAATATCACAAAGGGCAAAATCATCGTTGCGCCAAATTTAGCTTTTGATAGCATTATCAAAAGAAGCAGAGGTGCCAAGGGGGATTTAAACCGCAAATTTGCAAAGCTTAAGCCAAATGATCCAGATTATGAAACCGTGCAACGCATTAAAGAGTTGATCTTACGCCCTGAAGTAGGCATGGTAATCAATCTTCATGATGGCTGGGGCTTTTATCGTCCTGAGTATATCAATGCCGAGCAAAATCCTAAAAGATGGGGCAACTCAAGCGTGATTGATACAAGCGAGATTAACGCAAGCAGATATGGCGAACTTGAAAAAATCGCTCAAAGCACCGTTGAAAGCGTAAATTCCTCGCTCATTGATCCAAAACACCAATACTTCCTTAAAAATACTCGAACAGAAGAGCTTGATGATACTGAGATGCTTAAGGCTTTAACTTATTTTGTGATCTCAAACAACAAGGCTGCTTTTGCGAATGAAGCGAGTAAAAATCTGCCGGTAAATTTAAGAACTTATTATCATTTAGTGGCGATTGAGCATTATTTAAAAACAGCTGGCATAGAATTTCAAAGGAGCTTTGAACTCAGTCCTGAAGGCGTAAAAAAAGTTATCAACAAAGAACTCTTGCTTAAACTTTTCCGCAAAAAAATTCTCCTTGAACTTGATAAGCCAAGAAGCGTGATTAACTATCTGCCTTTTCCACTCTACAGAGAACTTGATTATGAAACAAGCAACGAGCTTACTGCTGTTATTGCTGAACAAAACTCATTTTATATCCAGTATGGCAACCGCTTTCAAAGCAGGATATACCCTGAATACTTCGAATTTAGCGACGCTTTTAATGAATTTCAAATTCTTATAGATGGAGAAAGCAAAATCATTCCTTTTGCAAGCAAGATCAAAGTCAAAAAAGAATTTATGATCCCGCGCATCAACAAAGTACGTGTCAATATCATAGGACTTGATATGGGGCGCGATGAAAGTGGTATTGTTGTCACTAAAAACAAGATGATTCCAAGATATTCGCTTGATACAGCCGGTAAGGTTTTTCGTATAGAATTTTATGAGTTGCGTTACGCTAATCTCTTAAATCAAGTTTCTAATCTTCCATCAAATAAAATCATCAAAAACGCTCCAATGCCAAGCGAAGCAGTATATAAACAAGCCCTAAAAAAAGACAAATTTCTTGGCTCTATACTTGTTGAGTTTGAATGAAAAACCTCATCTTAGCTATAGAAAGTTCTTGTGATGATAGCTCGCTTGCCATCATCAACAAGGACGACTTAAGCTGTGTTTTTGAAAAGAAAATCTCTCAAGAATTGCAGCACTGCCGGTATGGAGGCGTCGTGCCAGAACTTGCCGCGCGTCTTCATACCGCTGCTTTGCCACAAATTCTAGAGCAAGCCAAGCCCTTTTTAAATAGGCTTTGTGCCATAGCTGTTACAAGTGAGCCGGGTTTGAGCGTGAGTTTGATTGGTGGTATTAGCATGGCTAAAACCTTGGCTTTAAGCTTAAATTTACCCCTTTTGGCGATCAATCACCTTGCAGGGCATATTTACTCGCTGTTTTTAGATGAAAAAGCAAGCTTTGATATGGGTGTTTTACTTGTTAGCGGCGGACATACTATGGTGCTTTTTATCGATAAACAAGGCAGGGTTAATGAGCTGGCTAAAACGCTTGATGATAGCTTTGGAGAAAGTTTTGATAAGGTTGCTAAGATGATGGGACTAGGCTATCCGGGCGGAAATGCGATCGAAAAACTTGCCCTAAAAGCCATAGAAAAAAAACTCTTATTTAATATCCCTTTAAAGCACAGCAAAGACTTAAACTATAGCTTTTCTGGACTTAAAAACGCTGTAAGACTTGAGCTTTTAAAACACGAAAAAGTTGATGAAAACACAAAAAGTGAAATAGCCTTTGCCTTTCAAAACGCAGCCATTACTCACATACTTGATAAACTTGAAAAAATATTTTTCCTTCATCGCTTTAAAAGTTTTGGCGTTGTGGGTGGAGCAAGTGCGAATTTAAGTCTAAGATCAAGACTTGAAGCACTTTGCAAAAAATATGATTGCACGCTCAAGCTTGCCCCGCTTAGTCATTGCTCTGATAATGCTTTAATGATCGCAAGAGCAGCATGTGAGAAATTTAAAAAACAAGAATTTGCAAATATAAAAATGGATATTTTACGCACAAGAAGCGAAAATTTAGGCTGCATTTGAAACAAATTAGGTATAATGCTTTAAAAAGGAAAAAGCGTGAAAAAAGCCTTTAGCGTCCTTGAGCTTATCTTTGTTATCATCATACTTGGCATTTTAGCCGCCATAGCCCTACCGCGTCTTAGTTCAAGCAAAGACGAAGCAGAAATAAGCAAGGCAATAAGCAATCTTAAAACCTTAGTCAGTGATTTTAGCTCCTACGCCCTTAAAAACGACGCCCTAGCCTCAACGCATTTGATGAGTAATGTTAGCAATATAGAAAATGTCGATCTGAGTAATTTTAACGGCACAAGAAGCGTAAATTTTAGCGTTGCTGGGGCAAATGATTGTATAGAGCTTGTCTTTATCAACTCAAGCCACACCCTCATCTTTGGCTTTGCATCAAACGCAAATATCAAAACCTTGATCACAAACCTAGCCGCCGCTGAAAATTCCTTAAAAGCAAACCCAAACGATACAAACGCTAAAAATGCCTACACAACAGCTCAAAACGCGCTTTTAAACGCTGATTTCACAAGTCAAAGTCAAAGCAAAGCCTGCGTTGCCTTAAGCACACAAAATGCTTTTAAAAGCCTAGCTAGCAAAACTTATACACTTTTGGGGAATTAAATTCTAAGACAACTATAAAGAAAGCCCAAGTATTGTTTTAGGAGCATTTTTAATATTTTAGCCCAGCTGTTTAAAGATTTATTGATAAAATTTTCTTATTTTCTCACAGATGTATTGTATCTCATCATCTTTAAGCTGCACGGCTGAAGGCAACCAAAGTCCTTTTTCACCTACTAAATTTGATACTTCATGTTCGCCTTTTACTTGATAAGCGATTTGTTTGTTGATAGGACCATACATAAGTCTTGTGCCTATATTGTTCTGTTTTAAAAACTCGATAAGTCCTTTACGATCTTCGCACAATATATCATAAAACCAAGGAGTAGTGTATTGCAAATCCTGATCAAAAATTTGTACCTGAGAAATACCATTAAGCCCTTTTTTATAAAGTCTATAAAGTTCTTTTTTGCGTTTTATCCGCAAAGAAAGTTTTTTCATTTGCTCTATACCTACACAAGCTTGAAGTTCTGTAAATTTAAAATTATAACCTATACTATCATGAAAGTCATTGCCTCCTTGACTTCGTCCAAAATCCTTAAGTTTGCGTAAGCTTGAAGCGATTTTATCATCATTTGTGATCAAAGCTCCACCTTGTCCTGTAGAAATGATCTTAGGTGCAGAAAAAGAAAAGCTACCCACAAGCCCTTCTGTGCCGATATGCTTACCATTTGGATAAAAACTTCCCAAACTTTGAGCCGCATCTTCGATTAAAATAAGCCCATTTTCCTTACATAAATTTTTAAAAGCTTCGATTCCAGCTTTTGGATAGCGTCCATTTGCACTTACAAGCATTATGGCTTTTGTCTTGGCTGTGATAGCTTCTCTAGCTTTTTGTATATCCATACAAAGTGTTTCACGCTCAACATCAACAAATATAGGCTTAGCACCAAACATTTTTACAGAATTTGGTGTTGCTATCATGGTATAGTTTGGCACAAGCACTTCATCATCTGCTTTTATACCTACGCTAAGAGCAGCTAAGGTAAGGCTTATGGTGCCATTATTTACAATTATACAATGCTTTGCTCCTGTAAACTCAGCTATCATTTGCTCAAATTTTTCCGTCCTTTTAAACTCGGTTAAAAAGCCATCTTCGTCCATATATTCACACAAAGCCTTCTTTTCCTCAGCACCAAAAAGTGGTCTCATTTGCATAATGAAATCCATTTATTCTCCTTTAGATTTGATTAGTTTTTGATATGATTTAAAATCACTCACAAAATATTTTTCCTTCCCAATAAAATAAAGCTTTAATAGCTCACACTCACACCTCAGCTATAGCTAAAGTATGTAGAAATTCCTTCTCAAATTTAAGTAAATTTTTACTTCTTTGCTTTATCTTTTTAGCCGGAATCCCTGCATAAATTCCAAAAGGTTCAGTTGATGCCTTCATCATGCTCATAGCACCAACACTCGTGCCTTGTTTCAAAACAACTCCGGGTAAAATAAGCACCCCTGAACCCACAAGGCAATGGTTTTTTAAAACTATACTACCCCTTTGAGTATTTTTCAAATGTGCTGGCACATCAGCACTGACTAAGCTTTGCCCTGAATAATCATCGCTTTCACAGAGCAAGCGCGAATACGAACCAATATTCACAAAATTGCCTATTTCAATACCCAAATTTGAAGCATTCAAAAAACAATATGAAGCAATATGTACATAATCTCCAATTTTTATATCTCCACTTAATATACAAAAGCTTCCTATTCTTACATTTGAACCAATGCTTATCTTTTCTGGACGATAAATAGGTGTAAGTCTATCGATAAGCACATTTTCACCCAAACTTTTAAAATTCATCGCTTCAAGTTCTTCGCGTGAAAAAAACATAGAATTTGTATTCATTTTTTCTCCTTTTGTTCTGAAATTCTTTTTTGATCCTAAATATATCATTTACGGCAATTTTTTATATTCTCCTCTGTGAAAGTAAATTAAATTTTACATCTTTTGACAATTTTAGACGATGCGTTAAAGCTCACTTAGACTGGCAACTTAACGCTTTTTTACCTGCTTTTAACTCGTCATAATCAACACTAGTATAGATTATTTTAAAGATGAATTATGGCGCATTCTATCCTTCTTCTATCAAGATCAGCACCTACATAAGGACCATTTTTAATTTCAACTACTTTTGTGCCATCTTCAAGTATATCATAGCCATGTCCGCCTTTTAGCATGACAAGTATATCTCCAGCTTGAGCGATAAATTCTTCTAAAAACTGGGCTTTTGTATCATATATACGCACTTTTATGCTACCTTTTTTGATAAAAAGAACCTCTTGCGTCCAATACACCTTGCGTTCTACTTCATTATGAATATGAGCTAAGAGTTTTTTGCCTTTATTATAGCCCCAAGTACCAACTTGAATAAACTCTTCATCTTGTGAAAAGAAATTTAATCCCTCGATACAATCTTCTTCCTTGATATGTCTTGCTAAGACTATATCTTTTTCTTTAATTTCTCTCATTTATTCTCCTTTTTTGCTGAATTTAAACTTTGTAAGTCCCTGTTTGAAAGTATGGGTTTTTGATTATTTAAGTCCCAATCAATGCCTATACGATTATCATCATAAGCAAGTGAAAATTGATCTGGTGCATCAAAATATTCACCTTCATAGGCGAGCTTGTAATGATATAAAGCCTCTTTACTTTTAACATAATAAGCATTTCCCATATGTGGTGGTATGAGTATGAATTTTTGCTCATTTTGGTTGATAATAAATTTCTCATATTGTAAATAGCTAGGACTTTCTTTTCTACAATCAACCACAACTTGCAAAATTTCTCCATACACACAACTTACAAATTTGTAAGATTTAGTATCTCCGTGTATGCCGCGTAAAACATTTTGCCTTGAAAGAGAAAATTTATCATGCTTAAAGAAAAGCCCTTTTGGTAGAAGTTTGTCTATCTCATCTTTTAAAAATGAAGTGTAGATATTGCCACGAAGATCACTAGAAATGTTTGGTGTGATGATATATACACCTTGAAGCTTGGTGCTTTGTTTAATATTAAATTCTATAGCCATTAAGCAGCCTCCACAAAGGAAGGCTGTAAAGACTGAGAAGCTTTTAAATCAAACGCCCCCCCCCATGAGCTAGTTTATACCATTCATATATATTTTTAATGCCTTGCTCTAACTTTGTTGTGGCACTCCAGCCTAAATTCTTTAGCTTTGATACATCACTAAGCTTTCTCATCGTGCCATCTGGCTTTAAAGTATTAAAAATGAGTGTGCCTTTAAAGCCGATTATGTTTTGTATAAGTTCTGCGAGTTCTTTTATACTGATGTCTTTTCCTGTGCCTATGTTTAGGTGTGTATTTTTGATTTCCTTTGAGTTTTTGCTTGATAAGTCTTTGAAATCAATATTTTGCATGATAAAAATACAAGCCTCAGCCATATCATCAACATATAAAAATTCCCTTCTTGGCTTGCCACTACCCCAAATTTCAACACTTTTTTCACTCACTCCAAAGTTAGCCAGATACGCTCTAGCTTCATCAATGCTCTTTGCTTTAAGGTTGTTTAATACAAGCTCATTTTTGCCCTCATCAAGCAATTTTGCAAGATAGATTTTTCTTAATAAAGCCGGTAAAACATGAGAGCTTTTTAAATCAAAATTATCATTTATGCCATATAAATTCGTAGGCATAACGCTTAAGAAATTTGTGCCGTATTGGAAATTATAGCTTTCACACATTTTAAGTCCGGCTATTTTAGCTATAGCATAAGGTTCGTTTGTGTATTCAAGCTTAGAGCTAAGAAGGCTTTCTTCGCTGATTGGCTGAGGGGCATTTTTAGGATAAATGCAAGTTGAACCTAAAAAGAGTAGTTTTTTGACTTTATTTTTATATGCTTGATGAATGACATTGTTTTGAATTTGTAAATTTTCATAGATAAAATCAGCTCTAAAAGTGTTATTAGCTTCTATACCACCAACTTTTGCTGCAGCTAAAAAGACATACTCAGGCTTTGTTTTTTCAAAAAACTCAGCCACTGCTTTTTGATCGCACAAATCAAGCTCATCATGTGTTTTAGTGATTAAATTAACAAAGCCTTGAGCCTGTAAAGCTCTAAGCAAGGCTGAACCCACAAGCCCTTTATGTCCAGCGATAAAAATTTTACTTTCTTTACGCATAGAACAATCCTTTCTTGAAAGAAAGGTTGTTTATAGGGCTGTCTTTTAAAGGACTTAGAAGTTTATATCTTAATGCCCCCCCCCTCTATGAGTAAGCTTGTTTAAAGTTTTATAAAGCAAATCGATTTGAGCTTTGATATTGACTTGATGATTGCCTACAAAAAAGCCATTTGTATGTAAAAGCTTGGCATTTTTAAGCTCACCAAAAAGCTCATAATCAAAGTATTTTATCACCTCATTTTGGGTAAAATCCCCTGTTACTATAGGACGCACTTCTATATTTGCCTCTTTAAAGGCTTTAATCACTTCTTCTCTTGTGATCTTACTTTGAGGCTTGATGATGAAAGAAAAGCCAAACCAAGAACTTAAGCCTATTTCTTGCTGGATGATAAAATCCTTATCATCTTTAAAAAGCTCTACAAAATAACTTGCGTTTTCACGGCGATTTTTTAAAAACAAAGGCAGTTTTTTAAGCTGTTGTATGCCTATGGCTCCACTCATTTCAACCGGACGCACATTATATCCGGGCAAAACAAATTTAAAGGCTTCTTCAAAATAATCATCACTTTTTGTTCCGCTTACTAAATTATGCTTTGGCAAATTCCTTGTCCAGCCATGCGCTCTTAAAGAAAGCAAGATATGGTAAAGCTCCTCATCATCACTCACTACAAAACCACCCTCCATAGTCGCCATATGATGAGAATAAAAAGTAGAAAAAGTCCCCATAATGCCAAAAGTTCCAGCCTGCTTACCCTTATACTCAGCACCCATAGATTCGCAATTATCCTCAAGTAAGATAATATCTTTGCCCTCAATCATAGCCTTAATCGCATCAAAATCATTTGCATTACCTAGCAAATTCACACACATTATCATCTTTGTTTTATCATTAATCGCCTCTTTTAAAGCCAAAAGATCATAATTTAGCGTATATAGATCAATATCTACAAATTTAAGTTTAAGTCCGTATTGATAAAGCGGATAATAAGTCGTGCTCCAAGAAACAGCTGGCACTATAACCTCATCGCCTCTTTTAAGTTTAGGTGTTTTGGTGTAAAATAAAGCCGCAGTGGCGATTAAGTTTGCTGTTGAGCCTGAGCTTGTCATCACAGCATATTTTGAGCCAACGAATTTAGCAAAATCTTTTTCAAATTCAGCCACTTTTTTACCCATAGTAAAAATATCACTATCAATGACTTCTTGTATAGCCTCAAGCTCTTTTTTATCCCAAGTTGAGCTAGCAAGAGTATATGCTTGCATTTGTTTTTCTCCTTTTAAATAATACTCATAAGTTTTTGCTATGCCTTCTTCAAGTGAGGTTTTAGGTTCAAAATCAAAGGCTTTTAAGCGGGTATTATCGATGAGTTTTTGTTTCATTCCGCTTGGCTTAGTGAGATCGTGTTTAAATTTACCCTTAAAACCAAGCACCTTTGCTACTGCTTCATAATACTCATTTATAGTATAGTCTTTTCCTATGCCCACATTTAAATTCTGTGGTAACTCCTCAAAACGTTCAAGAGCCTCAAAAACAAAATCTGCTAAATCCTCAGCATACATAAACTCACGTCTAGCACTACCATCACCCCAAATTTCAAGCTCTTTTAAGCCTTTAATTTTAGCTAAATGCACTTTAGCGATAATGGCTGGGATAAGATGAGCATTAAGGCTGTCAAATTTATCAAATTTACCATATAAATTACAAGGGATAAGGCTTTTATATAAAAAATTTGTATCTTGGCTGATATACTCACAAAGCCTTACACAAAGAATTTTTGCTAGAGCATAGCCCTCATTTGTAGGTTCTAGCTCGCCACTTAAGATTAACTCTTCTTTAAGAGGATTGCCAGCATTTCTTGGATACATACAAGAACTTGCTAAATTGAGTAAATTTTTAATACCTTCTTTGTGAGCGCCGTTGATTAAATTCAAGCCCATATAAGCATTTTGACTTAAAAAAGAGCTTGGATTTTTGATATTTGCCATGATGCCCCCAACAAGTCCTGCACAATGAATAACACAATCAATGCTATGTTCTTGCAAGAAAGCATTAATACTTTCTTGAGATAAAAGATCAAGTTCTTTACTGCTTGGAGCAAGTATATTATAAAGCTTTGCTTTTGTATGAGTGATGATATTTTGTCCCACCATACCACTTGCACCGGTGATGAGCAAGGTTTTTTTATTTTTCATCGCTTCTTACTCAAAATACCGCATAATCTTGTATCCACCTTCTTTAAGATACATATCTTTACTCATAAGCTTTAAATCACTACTCATCATATCATTTACCAAATCTTGTAAATCATACTCCCTGCTCCAGCCAAGCTCGGTTTGAGCCTTGCGTGGATCACCTAAAAGCAAATCCACCTCACTTGGGCGAAAATACCTCTTATCCACACAAACTAATTCTTGATTTAAGCTCAAATGCGTATAATCAAGCCCCAAAGCCTTAGCCCTATCTTCATCTATACTAGCGATAAAGCCCACTTCATCAACGCCCTTGCCCTTAAACTCAAGTTTTAAACCAAGATAAGCAAAGGCTAAACGTACAAAATCCCTTACCTCAGTAGTTTCTCCTGTAGCGATAACAAAATCATCAGCCTTTTCATGCTGCAAGATAAGCCACATAGCCTTTACATAGTCTTTTGCATGCCCCCAGTCTCTTTTGGCTGAAAGATTGCCAAGATAGAGTTTATCTTGTAAATTTAAGGCTATTTTTGCTGCAGCTCTTGTAATCTTTCTTGTAACAAAGGTTTCTCCTCTTATAGGACTTTCATGGTTAAACAAAATTCCATTGCTTGCAAACACCCCATACGCTTCTCTATAATTTACGCTAATCCAATACGCATAAAGTTTAGCACAAGCATAAGGAGAGCGAGGATAAAAAGGTGTTTTCTCACTTTGAGGCACACCTTGAACTAGTCCATAAAGCTCAGAAGTTGAAGCTTGATAAATGCGTGTTTTATCAACAAGTCCTAAAAATCGCACCGCATCAAGTATGCGTAAGGTGCCTATGCCATCAGCATTTGCTGTGTATTCTGGGGTATCAAAGCTCACATGCACATGGCTCATAGCAGCAAGATTATAAATTTCATCTGGTTTTATCTCAGCTATAATGCGAGTAAGATTCATACTATCAGTCATATCCCCATAATGTAGGTAAAAATTATTGCTTTTATTGTGCTGATCTTCAAAAAGATGATCTATCCTATCGGTGTTAAAAAGTGAGCTACGACGTTTTATGCCGTGCACTTCATAGCCTTTTGAGAGTAAAAACTCACTCAAATACGCCCCATCTTGTCCTGTAACACCTGTGATTAAGGCTTTTTTCATTTATATTCTCCTTTATTTAATACTACACTCATTGGCGTTTAAAATCATCATCAATTCGCACTATATCATCTTCTCCTGTGTATTCTCCTACTTGAGCTTCGATCAAGATGACTGGAATTTTACCTTCATTGCTTAGCCTGTGCTTTTGTCCCATTTTGATATATATGCTTTCATTTGGACGCACAAGGCAATGCGTGCCTTCTATCTCAACGCTTGCTGTGCCACTTACGACTATCCAATGCTCATTGCGGTGAAAATGCTTTTGCAAAGAAAGCCTTTTACCCGGTTTTACCTCTATACGTTTAAGTTTATAGCCCTTTTCATCTTCAAGCACAGTATAAGTTCCCCAAGGGCGATGTGCTGTAAGATGAATTTTACAAATCTCTCCTTGATCTTTGAGCTTAGAAACTAAATTTTTAACATTTTGGGACTTGCTTTTAGGGCAAATCATTAAGGCATCTTCTGTGTCTATGATGATGAGATTTTCTAAATTTGTAGTGGCAATGAGCTTTTTTGAATTTGAGCAAAATATGAGATTATTTTTACTTTCAAGCATAAGAGTTTGAGCCTTTATGGCATTGTTATATTCATCTTTGTCAAACTCATCATAAAGCGCGTCAAAACTGCCTACATCGCTCCATTGTATATCGCTTTGAACCATTTTGACTTTATTTGATTTTTCCATCAAAGCATAATCAATACTTAGCTCAGGTATGTTTAACATATACTCTCTTTTAATCCTAAGCAAGGCTTTTTCTTCATAAGCGTTTTCATAAGCTTTTTTACAAGCCTTAAGTATATCAGGGGCAAATTCACTCATCTGTTCTAAGAAGAAACCAGCCTTAAAGACAAACATACCACTATTCCAGAAAAAATTTCCCTTTGTAAGATAAGCTTGAGCAGTATTTAAATCAGGCTTTTCATGAAAGGCAAGCACTTCTTCGCCCTTTGCTTCTATATAACCATAACCTGCTTCAGCATAATTTGGCTTGATACCAAAGGTAACTAAAAAATTGTGTTGTGCTAATTCACAAGCTCTAGTAAGCACTTTTTCATAGGCTTTTAAGTCTTTTATCAAATGATCGCTTGGGCTAACCAGACACAACTCATCTTTATCTAAAGCTAAGGTAGCTAAGGTGATCGCTGCAGCTGTATTTTTAGCTAAGGGCTCAAGCAAAAAAGAAAAGCTATCTTGTAAAATCTTGCCTTGATTTTGCAAATTTTCACATTGATCAAGAGCTAAAAAATACTGCTGTTCATTTGAAACAATAAGGCTTTGAGAGCAAAAAGAGGCATTTCTTTGAAGGCAAAGCTCAAATAAAGAATTCTCATCAAAAAGCCTCAAAAACTGCTTAGGCATAAGCTCTCTTGAAAGAGGCCAAAGCCTAGTACCACTACCACCACATAAAAGTATATTTGTCATTAAAAATCTTTATTTTTTGTTAAGAATTGTATTATACTTAAAAAATGTAAAAATTTAGTATTTTAAAGCAGATATCAAACTCCGATCATTAGACTATTATTTTTTTATTTGTAGAAAATGCCTGTATTTTCATTTATCTTACAAAAATATTGTTTTGATCTTGATTTTTAGTTTGTTATTATTTCCGTTCTCACACCCTGCCTATATCATAAAGCTGGATAATGCCTACGATTTTGCCTTTTTTTGATACTGGGATTTCTTTGATTTTGTGTTTTATCATGAGCTCTTCAGCTTCTGTTGCCATAGCATTTGCATCTATTGTTTTTGGGTTTTTACTCATAATTTCTTTAGCTAAAAAATCAAATCTTGGCTTATCATTTGCCTTTAAAGCCCTTCTTAAGTCCCCATCTGTGATGATACCTACGAGCTTTTCATCTTCTAAAACTATGCAAAGTCCTAATTTTCCACTTGTCATTACATCAACAAGTTCATTAAAATTCGTTTCTGGACTGACTATAGGGAGCTTTTTCACCATCAAATCCCCTACTTTTGTGAGTAATTTTCGCCCCAAACTTCCGCCCGGATGAAACAAGGCAAAATCATCTGGTTTGAATTTTCTCTCTTTCATCAAAGCAGCAGCGATTGCATCGCCCATAGCAAGCGTAGCTGTAGTGCTACTCATAGGGGCAAGTTGCAAAGGACATGCTTCTTTTTTGACATAAATATCTAAAAAAATATCAGCTTGCTTGGCTAAGGTTGATTTAGCCACGCCACACATTGCAATGAGTGGAATTTGACGTCTTTTTACTGCTGGTATAAGCTTTAAAATCTCTTCTGTTTCGCCTGAATTTGAGATCGCTAAAAGCAAATCTTCACTTGTAAGCATTCCAAGATCACCATGCAAAGCTTCGGCTGGGTGCATAAAAAAGCTTGGTGTGCCTGTGCTTGCTAAGGTTGCGGCGATTTTTGCTCCTATATGCCCTGATTTACCCATACCACTGATAACACAACGCCCTTTGATTGTTAGGATTAATTCTATGGCTTTTACAAATTTCTCATCAAGCCTTAAAGCCAAATCTTGTAGGGTTTTGGCTTCGATCTCAAAGACTTCTTTAGCGATATTTAAGATAGTATTTTTCATCATTTTTCCTCATCATAAATTCAGCACAACATTAGTTGCAATGGCGATTTGATATAAAATTTGAGTAAGCATACTGACAACTTGAAGATTTTGACTATCAACTTTTGGTAGGACAAGTATGCTATCTCCGGGCTTTATGCTCGTGCCTGAGCCAAAAAAGCTTGCGGTGTATTTTTCAGCCTTACCGCTTGAGCGTATGACAAGAACTCTTGATTTATCAGCCCTTTGACTAAAATCACCGGCAAGTTGTATGTAATAACGCATTTTTTCATTATTCATATACACAAAAGCTCCGGGCAAAGCAACTTCACCTTGAACTAAAACAAGATTATTTTTGCTTGGAACGACGATGAGATCATCTTCTTCAAGGACTATACTTTTATAAGCTCTTGCATCATCGATGATGATTTGTCCTTTTGGCTCTACTTGTTTTGCTCTTTGGATAAACTCAAGTATAGTTTTTGCTTGGGTTGCACGTACAGCTGCTATATCAGCATTAACCGCAGGAGCTGTTAAGGCTAGTGTTTCAAGCTCTTTAAGTTGGGCTTCTATGAGCTTTTTTTGTGTCAGCGCAACGCTTTTTCGAAACACTTGCACGGAGTTAATATCTGATTGGGCGTTTGTGATGATACTTCGAACTACTTCTTCAAGCGTAGTGCCTTTTCTTACCACCACAGAATGAAGTCCGTTATGTTCGCCTTCTATCCTCACACTCACGCTTTGAGCGGTATAATCAGGACGAAATTCCACCACATCGGCGGTATTTAACTTTACATTTGCAAAGTCTTTTTTTGTATAGGATTTTACTTCTAAAGCATGATTGGCTGCGTAGCTTTTAACGATAGCATTTGTAACGATAGGCTTTGCTCCAGCAGCTATGGCTAAATCTTGCAGGGTAAGAATATCATTTTTAAGCTCAAAGCGAAAGGGTTTTTGCACATCTCCGCTTGCAAAAGCGTATTTTTGCACGCTATCTACAAACACGACATCGCCCGTCCTAAAAGCAAATAAGCTCATCTTGCCCTTAAGCAAAAAATCATACAAATCAAGCTCTTCCACAAGTTTATCATCTCTTAAAATGCGTATATTTCGAAAACTTCCATAGTCTAAATTTATGCCATTTGCTTTATCAAGGTATTGGATTATCGAGTCTGAACTTAGTCCTTGATAAAGTCCGGGCGCATTGACATTTCCTGTTACAAAAACGCTCACACTTTGATAAGCATTCATATCTGCATACACAAAGACATTATTTTTATAAATTTTACTTACGCTAGCTTGAATAACTTTGAGCAAATCAGCATTTCTTACGCCCAAAACCTTAATCGCTCCAACTTGAGGCACGAAAATATTACCTTGAGAATCCACAACTAAATTGCGTTCAAACTCAACCGCGCCCCAAATTTTAAGGCTAATTTGATCGCCAACAGCGATTTTATAGTCTGGATTATACACATGCTGGGTATTTTTGCTGAAATTTCCACCAAATAAATGCGAGCCAAAGACTTGAATGACTGGAGCTTGAATGAAATTTGATTGTGCTGAGACATTGTTTTCAAAAGTGGTATTTGAGCTAGTGTTTAAATCATTTGCTAAAACGCTTGTGCTTGTCGTTCCGGCAATTTGTGATACATCAACAGCCAAAACTAGCAATGGCAAAATGAGGCTTATTATAATCTTTTTCATTAGTATTTATGCTCCTCTATAATCGTTTTTATAAGCTTTGCTACCCCAAAAACAAGGCTTAAGATCACAAAAATCGTGATGATATTATACAGCTTTTTAGGATACATCGCACTTTGTGGAGTGGTGGGATTTTGAATGATGACAAGTTGTTTGATCTTTCGTATAGCTTCTATCCTTGTTGTTTCAAATGCTTTTAAAGCCGCCGTATAGGCACTTTCAGCAAAACCAGCTTCAATAGTAAGTTTTTGAAAATCAGCAGCTAAGTCATTGAGCTTTGATGCGTTTGAACTTGAAGCAATGCGTGATTTTTCAATCTCAAGCTGTTGTTTTAGTGCGCTAATCTCAGCTTTTAAGGTGCTTAACTGGGGAGCATTTTCATTGATATAGCTTTGCATAGCTAAAAGTTTGGCTTCTTTTTCAGCGATACTGCCTTCCATTTGGGCGATAAAGCTTGCTCTTGATTCAGCTTCTTTTAAAGGATCAAACACACCATGTTCGTTTTGAAAAGCTGTGAGCGCATCAGCACTTTGTTGGTATTTAATCTTGTATTTTATCAACTCTTCTTCAGCAAAAGCAAGCTGCTCTCTTGCACCTTTGTGTGAAACCTCATTCACAAAACGCTCGCTTTCATCAAGTATGCTTTGAGCGATAAGATGAGCTTGTTCTGGAGTAAAACCCTCAACTTGCAAGACGAGTAAGCCGTTATTATCCGTGATTTTTACCCGAGCTTGATAAAATTTCAAAAAACTTTCTTGATCGGCTGAGGAGCCAAGAGAAAAGAAAGGATCGAGCTTTTGAGCTTCATAAAATTTGCGAATACCTATCTTTTGATCTAAAATTTGAAGCATATCCAAAGACAAAATATAAGTCTTAAGATAAGTAATATCTTCATTTGAAGTTGCCCCGCTTGCACCAAGTAAAGTTGTTAAGCCACTTAAAGAAGCTGAGCTTGAATCAGAATTTGTAGAACGCACGCTTATCACACTTTCGCTCACATAACGATTAGCTGCGATAAAATAATAATACCCCAAAACAAAAGCCATCAAAACAAGCACGACTTTATAAGTATCAAGCAAAAGAAAGCTTTTAAGCTTTTGTGAGAAAGAATTTTCTTGAATGGTTCTAAAGGTTTTTGCTGAATTAAATTGCTTCAGTTTAGCAAGCACTTCTTTGTTTTTGATACGAGCGATGATATTATTTTTTTTCATGCGTTTATACCCTTAATCTCGCCTTGATACACAGCTATGCCCTCATCAACATCATCATACACATCAACAATACCATCATGAAGCAAGATAATCTTATCACACCACTGCTTAATCTCAGCGATATTATGAGAAACCATAATCACTTTTGAGCTTGAAAGCTTTTCTTCATATAACTTGCGACTTTTTTTCGCAAATGCTGGATCGCCCACAGCACCAGCCTCATCGATCAAATAATAATCAAAGTCAAAAGCCATACTCAAACCAAAACCTATGCGCGAACGCATACCACTTGAATAAGTACTCATCGGCTCATCAAAGAATTTACCAATCTCAGCAAAGTCTTGCACAAACTCGATCTTCTCGCGTAATTTTTTGCCTCTACAGCCATAAACTCGTGCCACAAAAGCTATATTTTCCCTTGCTGTTAATGAACTTTGAAAGCCCCCACCAAGCCCAAGAGGCCAAGAAATTCGCACATTAGTGAGAATTTTGCCTTTATTTGGCACTTCAGCCCCGCTAAGCATATTCATCAAAGTTGATTTTCCAGCCCCATTTTTACCCATCAAACCAATAGAACAGCCATCTGGAAATTCAAAGGTAAAATCCCTAAAAACATAGTGTTTGCCACCATTTGTTAAAGGGTAAAATTTCGTGATACGATCAAGCTTTATCATACTCTACTCGCTGAAAGTTCTTGTCTTTTGTGATAATAAAACCAAAGCCCCGCAAGCAATAGCACCACATTAACAACCAAAGGATATAGCAAAGTTATACCTTCTCGTGCAGGGTAGTTTTCAAAATAATTCATTCTTAAAGTCTCCATAATATGCAAATATGGATTATAAAGTAAAACTTCAAACAAAGCTTCAGGCACGATCCAGCTTGGGTAAATCACAGCTGAAGCGATATAAAGAACTATGCCAACATAAGGCAAAACAGACTTTAACACATCAATAAGGTGATTTAATATACTCATGCAAAGCCCTAAACAAAAACCAGAAAAGACTAAAAACAAAAAGCACAAATACACTTCTAAAAAGTGATATGGCAGGACATTGATCGAGCTAAACCAGCCCACAAGAACCATTAAAATCACAAAGATGAAAAAATACACGCACGATTCAACCAAAGTCCTTGCGATAAATACATGAATAGGCTTAACCGGCTTATACGCAAAAAGCCCCAAATTTGACATAATGCCACTCATCATTTGAGTGAGTATATTTCGAAACATAAAAAAAGGGATAATTCCACTTGCTAAAAACATAAAGATCGATATACCATCAGGAACAACCATATGTGTTTGCTCGCGGATCAAAGTTACTACGCTTAAAATCACAAAAATTTGAGTCATAGGCTCGCCAACTACCCAGATATAGCCTAAGCGTCTATTTTTACCAAAGCGTGTTTTTAGCTCTCTAAAAAAAAGTGCGTAAATGACATTAAACATTGTATTTTTCGCCTTTTAAATACCCCAAATGCTGTCCTTAACTTTGAAAATTAAATTTTTAGATTGTAACCAAAAAGATTTAATCAAACTCAAATTCCTAAAGTATTTTATATTTTAAAATGTTTTAACACCTAACTTTAAACGCAAAAAGATGATTAAAACCGCTCCAAAAAATATAGAAAAATTAAGGTAAAAAAAACAAAGACTTTATGGAAAATAAATTTTTTCGCTCAGCTGATTATCCGTAAATTTCGCCCATACTATCTTTAGAGCGTAAAAATCAGTCTTTGCAAACCTTGCAAAAATAAAACGTTTGAGATAAATCTTTTTTTGCGCCTCACTTGCTTTTTCAAAAATAGCTTTGATTTGCACTCCTTTTAAAAGAGCGATTTTGCTGTCTTTGGCGATATTTACGGCTATATTTGGATACTTTAAGCTTAATTTTACATGCTTTGAATTACAATCAGAAGCGATAATAAGGCTTAAACTCTCTTCATCAAAGGCATAAAAAGCATTGGCTACATACACGCTTAAAGGAGTTTGACTTGAAATTTTTATATTAAAAGTCATATCATCGATACTTGCAAGGCTTAAAAGCCTCATTTTATGGATAAAGCGCTTGATTGTTTCGTGCATAAAAAATTATAACCAAAAAAGTTAAAAAAAATAAAATACTGCCGATATAAAAGCATAACTTAAAATCAAGGATAAAAAATGCAAGTTGATGCAAGCAAAAACCAAAATTTAGCCTTTTCATACACCACAAGCAGTGGTAAAAACCTTTCTATGACAATGTTTGACAACCAAAGCGTAAGCTACACTCAAGAAGGTGATAAACAAAGTTTAAATTTACGCCGAGAATACGGCTTTAGCTTTAGCTATCAAGGCTCACAGCTTACCCAGCAAGACTTAGATGAAATTCAAAATGCAATGAAAGAGATAGAACCGCTCATCAGCGACTTTTTAGAAAGCTCGAAGGTTGGGGACTTAAAACCAAAAGATTTCATTCAAAATGCAATGAAAATCGCCAATCTCTTACCAACTCCAAGTGATGAAAATACTGCAAATGCAACAATGAGTTCTTTGGTTGATAAATTTAATTCTCTCATCAAAGAACACCAAAGCAGCTTGCCACAAGAAAATACCAATATGCTTGAAGATAGCAAAAAACTCATCGAAGAAATTTTAGAAAAAATTCAAGAAAAGCTTAAAGAACAGCAACAAGAACTTCAAAATAAAGATGAAGATGGACTTAATCTCCTTGCTTAAAACTCTTTTTTAAGCTTTTCAATTTCACCCAAAAGCCCAAACATACCAAGTTTAAAAGGGCTTTGGTAAGCTTTCATAAAGGCTTTTCCAAGTCTATATGTAAGGTGACGTTTCAAAGCCATAGCCTGAGTATAATCAGCGTAAGTTTCAAGCTTTGGCAGGGCTAAATCTGGGTTAAAGCCTATTAGTTCCTCATAAGCCTTTTGAATTTTTTTATGTTTTTTGATGAGTTTTCTAGCTTTAAAAACAAAGCTTATATAACTTAAAAAATGAAGTTTCACACCCATCATTTCTTGTCCTATCTTGTATTCAAGCTCATTTTTAAAGCGAATTACAGCTCCTTTTTTATCCGCAGATAAAAGCTTTGAGCTTTCATTAAGCTTTTTAAAACTCTCTTCAAAATACAAAAATAAATTCCAAAGCTCCTCTTCTTGTAACAAAAAAGCTAAATTTCTTAATTCTTCGGCAAAAAAAGGCGTATGCAAGGCATTTTGCCACCATTTTTTTCTAAAATGCGAGATAAAAATATCTTTTTTCTTTGAAAATACACCCTCCCAAGGTTTAGAACAGCCTAAAAAATGAATGATTTTTGCATTTTGTTTTAAATGCTCCCACTCAGCCCTAGTAAGCTCACTTGAGTGAAATTTACTCTCATCTTTGAAAAAATCCTTACTTTGATTTTCATTGTGCGGATAAAAATTATAAAGCAAAGGCAAAAGCAAAGTCCTATCCTTGCAGCAGATATTTAAAGCAGCTTGATCAGGAAGCTCTGGCTTAAACTCGCATATATAATCAAGACATTTTTGCTGCATATCAAGCTCACGCCATAAAACTGCGTTAAAGAGTATAAAACCTGTATTAAACCATTTAGATTTTAAAGTGTAGTTAAAAGCCGCTGCAAGAACAAAATCTTTCAAATCAAGCGTAAAAAGCTCTCTTAAATCTGTATTTACATACATATCAAGGTCCAAAGCAAGCACTTTTTTACTATCTAAAGGCACAAAATTGGCAAACTCAAGTAAAAAATTGGCTACAAAACTTCCCTTATACGCATAGGTATTTTTGTATTTTGTATCATCAATCTCATGCACCTCAAACAAACAAGGATAAATAAGACTAAGCTCATCACAAAGCTTAGTGAGCTTTTCTTTGCTTTTTAAAGTGATATTTTTAGTTAAAATGTGAAAAACATAGCCTTCTTTTTGCTCAATCTGGCTTAAGCTTTCATAAGAAAGTTTGGGATATGAACTTTTTTGAGGATGTAAAAAGAGCAATTCTTTTTCTTTAAAAAAGTCTTTAAAAGTGTGCTGGGTATTTGTTTTTAAGATAATATTTCGCATCATAGCAGCTGCGAATTTGATGTATTTTTCATCGGCACAAAAAACGATATGAAACACACCTTTCCTTTCAAAATATAAATCTTTAAGAATGAAGTATATACAATTTAAGCTAAAAATCTGCTATAATAAAACTTTATTCAAGGAAAAAAAATGACTCAAAACAAAATCATCGAAAAAATGCTTCTTTTGCAACAAAAGCTAAATGATGAAACAAACGGCAAGGGCTGGGAACAAGGCTATACTAAAGAAGGTAAGCTCATCAGCTTTAGAAGGTGCATTTATATGGAATGTGCTGAGCTTATTGATTCTTTTGCTTGGAAGCATTGGAAAAGTATTGCAGCACCGACGAATTGGGATAATGTGCGTATAGAGCTTGTGGATATTTGGCATTTTATACTTTCTTTAACGCTTGAAGAGTATAAAAATAAAGGCATTGATGATAAGGCATTTATAGCCGAAGAACTTAGCTCGGTAAGTGCATTTAATGACTTTTGCAAAGAAGCTGGCGAACCAAAAGAAGATGATATTTATGGCATTATCAATGATATAGAGCTGATTATACACAAATGTAGTGGTTTTGGCTTTGATATGGGCGAGCTTTTATCGGCATTTTTTACCTTGTCAATGAAATGTGGTTTAAATTTACACAGCCTTTATAAAGCCTATATAGGCAAAAATGTCTTAAATAAATTCCGACAAGATCACGGCTACAAAGAAGGAAAGTATCAAAAAATATGGGACGGCAAAGAAGATAATGAAATTTTAAATGAAATTTTAAAAGCTCAACTTGAGTTTGACGCTATATATCAAGAGCTAGAAAAGCTTTATACTCAACTTAAAAAATAACAAGGCTATGTTCATGACTGAAGTTTTTTCACTTGCCCTAAAGGACTTTTTTACAAAGAAATTTTTAAAATTTTCTCTTGTGCCTTTGATTTTGAGCTTTTTTTTGTTTGTGATTTTAGCGTATTTTGCTTTTAATTTTTTGTTTGAGTATTTTGATGCTTTATTTGCAAATGCAGAAGAAGGCTCGTTTTTAGCCTGGCTTTATAGCTTTGCGATTTTTCAGTTTATCCTTGCTTTGCTTGGCATCATGTCAGCTTCTTTTTTAGTGGTGTTTGCTTCAGTATTTTTTGCGATTTTAGTGGTGAGCTTTTTAACACCTTTTATCTGCAAAGAAATTAATGCTAAGTATTATCAACACGAGCTTAAAGATGAAGTTTCCTTTTTTAAAGCCTTATTTAAAATGCTTATCATCTTTGTGAAATTTTTGCTTTTATTTGGCTGTGCTTGCTTGCTTTATCTTGTACCTTTTGTGAATTTATTTGTGTTTTATCTTGTATTTTATTATCTTTTTCATAAGCTTTTAATCCTTGATGTAGCAAGCTCTATGCTTAATGATAATGAATTTAAAGCCTTTTATGCTAAAAGTTCTGCGCTTGAGTTTAAGCTAAGCACCCTTATGTTTTATCTTATTTCTTCTGTGCCTTTAGCTGGCTTGTTTTTGCAGGTGTTTTTTGTGATTTTTTTAACACATTTATTTTATCAAAAAGTGCTTGGCTTAAAAGCAAATTTAGGCTCTATAAAAGAGCATTGAAGCAAGTTTTTGAGTATAAACCTTACCTTCTTTGACAAGGTTTTGAAGTAGCTTTTGGCTTTTTAGGCTTAATTTCATCTGTATATCTTGCTTGCTTTGTGGGCGAAGATGAAGCATTTTTAAAAGCTCATTTTCACTTAAATCAAGCTCTTCTTTTATATAATGTCTTTTAGCGATTACGCAAGGAAAAGCCCTGATATACTCACTAAGCTCACTAAGCTTATCTTCACTTACACCCTTTACAGCATAGGCTGGAGGGCGATCTATGGTGCTTATATCAATGCGATCTGGTTGTATGTGTAAAAAGGCTTCATTTAAGGCTTCAAATTCAGCCTTTGTATCATTTAAACCCTGCACCACAAGCACTTCCATCACAAGTTGTCCTTTAAAAGCCTTGCTAAACTCACTCATCTTTTCTATAAGTGTTTTTACTTCTATGCCTTTTAAGGCTTTATCTACTCGCAAAAAAGTCTTTTGCACTGCACTATCAAGGCTAAATTTCACCACATCAAGAGCTAAAAGAGCTTGAAATTTAACCTCATCTAAAACTGCTGTGCCATTGCTTAAGATGAGAAGCTTTTTGTCTTTTTTTATGCTTTGAAGGGCTTGTATAAGCTCATCTAGCTTTTCATACATGCTTGGTTCGCCATTTGCAGTAAGGGTGATAAAATCAAATTTTACGCCCTCAGCTATCTTAGCTTGCACGCTTTTAATGATATGTTCAAGGCTTGCACTTTGTGTTTGTTTGCTTTGAGCTTTTTTAGGCTCAAGCTCACAATACACACAATCAAAATTACATTGCTTGCCAAAAGGACTTAAATCCACGCCCAAAGAAAGTCCAAAACGTCTTGAGCTTACAGGACCAAAGACTATATCATTCAAAGAGCTGAGCTTTCTTGCACGAGGCGGATAAAGTATTTTGCATTTTCTACAGGTATATCTGGTAAAATGCCATGTCCTAGGTTAAAGATATGATTTTTGCCCTTCATTGTGCTTAAAATTTCTTTTACGCCTTTTGTGATAGCTTCTTTTGAGTATAAACGACAAGGTTCAAGATTGCCTTGTAAGGTATAATCTTTGCTTAAAATATCTCTTGCAAGCTCTAAAGGCGTATCCCAAGATACTCCAAATACATCAAAATCGCCTTTTATATGAGCTAAATACCCACTCACACCCTTAGGAAATAAGATCACAGGGATATGAGGGTATTTTTGCTTGATAAAATTTGAAAGTTCAAGCATATAAGAAAAAGAAAACTCAAAAAAAGCCTCTTTTTCTAAAGCACTTGCCCAACTATCAAAGATTTGCACCGCATTTGCTCCAGCTTTAATCTGTGCTTCAAGATAAAGCTTTAAGGTTTGAGTAAGCTTTTTAAGCAAGCTGTGTAAAAGCTCTGGATTTTCATAAAGAATTTTTTTAGATTTAGCATAATTTTTACTGCCCCTGCCCTCAAGCATATAAGTTGCTATAGTCCAAGGCGAGCCACAAAAGCCAATAAGAGCTTTGTTTTGGGGCAGTTTTTCACGCGTTAAAGAAAGGGCATCATAAACATAACTTAGATTTTTTACAGCCTTTTGAGTATCAAGGGCATTGATTTGCTCTAAGGTAGAAAGAGGCTCATCAAACACAGGTCCTTCGCCCTTTTCAAAGCGAAGTTTCATACCCATTTCTAAAGGCACAACTAAAATATCAGAAAAAATAATCGCCGCATCAACGCCTAAAATATCCACAGGCTGCAAGCTCACTTCACTAGCAAGCTTATAATCCTTACAAAGCGAGAGAAAATCCCCAGCCTTAGTGCGAACTGCCATATACTCAGGCAGATAACGCCCAGCTTGACGCATCATCCATACCGGAGTGTAAGGGGTAGGCTTTTTAAAACAAGCGTCGATGAAAATCATTGATTATCCTTTTTAAGCAAATACTTTAAATTTGATATAAACTTCAGTTTTTTAGGCTGTCTGTGTAAATCTTTAAAAAAATGTGAAAGAATTGTAGCCTTTGAAAGCTTGAATTTTGCTAAAAGGGCTTTGATGTCAAGGGGATCATTTTGTAAGGAAATTTTAAAGATTTTAAGATAAGTGAGTGTGCTTAGGGTAAAAAGGGATTTAAATTTAAGCTTAAATTTCTCATCTTGCAAAGACATTTGGTTGTAAAAATCCTCGATTACAAGAGCAAGCCTAACAAAACAATATGCTTTAAAATACGCCCTTAAGCTTTGATAGTCTTTAAAATAAGGCTTTAACTCAAGCAAAAAGCTAGGCATTTTTTGAGGCATTTGTTTTACCTTTTGCCCGCTCATAGTAGAAGCTACTCTTACTCTATACACATAAAGAGCTTCATTTATATAAGCGATCTTTTTTGCTAAAGCAAATAAAATCGTGCCAAAGTCATGATCTTCGTGAAAAATTGCGTGTGTAAAACGCAAATTGTAGCGGTTTAAAATTTCACTCTTAAAGCTTCCCTGCCAAGCAAAATAAAAATCATAAATTTTATTTTCACTTAAAAGCTCTAAGCCACTATCATATTCATCTTTATTAAGTTTTTTAAGGGTAGGAAGCTTGGGCTTATTTTTAAATTCTTTCGTATTTTCATGAAATTCAACAAGATTATGAACTAAAATTTCTAAGTCTTTTTCAAACATATTTTTAACACAAAGTTCTATACAATCAGGCTTGATATAATCATCACTATCTACAAAATGAATAATCCTTGAGGGTAAGTTTTGCACTAAAAGTTCATTTACATTCTCTAAGTCTGTTTTGATGAAATTTGGAGCAATTTTTGTAAAATGTTTTTGAATTTCTGCATAAGAAAGTTCTTTTGTGGTTTTATCAAAAGTATGGGTTTTTAGAAAGGATTGTATGCTTGAGTTCTCATTTGAATTGAAATCATTATTTTTTTGTATAAAACTTTCGCTTTCTAAAAGCTCTCTTAAAGCAGAACCTTTGATAAACTCAAGTCCTAAGTTGCGAGCTGAAGCTTGCCCTGAATTTGGCTTTGAAAGCACTAAAATTCTTTCATCTTTGCTAGCAAATTCTAAAGCGATTTCTAAACTCTCATCATCACTTCCATCATCAACTAAGATAATATCTAAGTTTTTATAACTTTGATTGATAAGGCTAAGAAGACATTCTTTAAGATAAGCTTTGACATTGAAAATTGGAACGATGATAGAAACTAAAGTATTTTGCAAATTTTTTACCTTCAAGCTTTAAATACTGAAATTATAACATATTTGTATTTGATATAGCGATAAAAATGCTATAATGCGCTTTACAAATATTTATTTTAGGTTAAATCATGAATATACTTATAACAATAGGGGATTTAAATATCGCAAGAGGAGCGGAACGGGTTGCTGTTAATCTAGCCAATGCCTTTAGCGAACAAGGACACAAAGTTGAACTCCTTAGCTTTTTTAAAGGAGATTTAAATTCTCCTTTTGAAATTTCTCCTAGTGTAAAATTAAGTTATATAAACCTTTTTTCAGAAGAAAACCAAAAAAAAGATAAAAATTTTTTATATCGTTTTTATATTAAAAATTTTTATAAAATATTTCTAAGCTATAAAATAAAAACAATGTATCCTGAAGTTGATTTTATCATCAGCAATTCAAGTAATTATTTTCCATATTTTAAAAATAAAAATACGCGCTATATAGCCATACAACACATGCTTGCAACACAAGGCTCCAAAAGAAATAAATTATATGATGCTTTGGTTATCCTTTCATCAAAAGAACTTAAAATTTGGCAAAATTTTTATAAGTGTGTTGTGGTTATACCAAATTTTATTCCTCATATCCCCAATTTAAATACAAACCTAAAACAAAAACAAGTTATTGCCGTGGGGAAACTATCCAAAGAAAAAGGTTTTAATCGCCTTATCGAAATTTGGAATTTACTTGCTCAAGATGAGAATTTTAAACAAGAATTTAGGCAGTGGAAGCTTATTATTGTAGGTGATGGAAAATTGAAGGAAGATTTGGAAAAACAAATAAGAGATTTGAATTTAGAAAAAAACATCATCTTAAAGCCTTTCACAAAAGAGGTAGAAAAAGAGTATTTGAATGCAAGTATATATACTCTCAGCTCACATTTTGAAAGCTTTGGCATGGTTTTAGCTGAAGCAAGTTCTTTTGCTCTACCTTGCATAGCTTTTGATGTTAAAACAGGACCAAGCGATATCATAGAAAATGAAAAAACAGGATTTTTGGTGCAAGATGATGATTTACAAGATTTTGCACAAAAGCTCAAACTTTTAATGAAAGATGAGAGTTTAAGAGAAAAATTTGGTAAAAATGCCAAGGAAAAGATAAAAAAAGAATTTAGCAAAGAAGTTGTCTTAAAAAAATGGGAAGAGCTTTTTAAAAATTTAAAAGCCTGATTTTCTTACTATTTTTTTTCTAAAAAAGTTTAAATACCTTTTCTTTAAACTCAAAATAAACCTATGTACAAATTTAAAATAAGGATACCGCCATACGCTATAATCGTAACTTCTTTTTGCATTATGAGTTTTTAAAATCAAAATAAGTGTTTGTATAAAGGCATGATAGTCATCATCACCTTTTAAAGCCAGCTTTGCTAGCTCATTTTGCACAAATTCGCAGTCTTTATTTGCTTGAGGAATTTTTGTTAAATCTCTGCTGGATTTTGGATTGTAACAATAATAATACAAATGTTCATTAAGCAGATAAATGCGATCGCTCATAAGCAAAATACCCATACAAGCAAGTATATCTTCAGCGACAGTGAATTTATGAGAAACAGCTAAGGTATTGATCGCTTTTAGATATATTTCTTTTTTGATACACTTGCTCCAAATATTATAATAACCTTCTTTGTTAAAATAGATCTTTTGAAATTCTTGTCTTGTTAGGAGTTTGTTTTTGGTAATAATATTTTGTTTGGAAAAATGATATTTTTCATCTTGTTGATAAAAATTAAACATGATAAAATCAAGCTTAAAGTCCTTATTTTGCTCTAAAATTTCAAATAATCTCTCGCAAGCTTTTTCATCAAGATAATCATCTGGGTCTAAATGCAACAAATACTCGCCTTGTGCTATTTTAGCACCCTCAATCCGGGCATGAAAAAGTTTTAAATTCTCCTTATTATAAACGATTTTTACCCTCTCATCTTTCAAAGCAAATTCCTTAGCAATTTCTATGCTTTTATCTTGCCCGCAATCATCGACGACAATGATTTCTATATCTTTAAAGGTCTGATTTATGCAGGAATTTAAAGCTTGAGCGATAAAATCTTGAACATTGTAAGTTGGAAGTATGATTGAAAATTTTATTTTACCCATAATACACCTAATTTGGAAGCAAGAAAACGACTTGTTTTAAATGCTTTTTTATTGATTTTTTCTTTTATTCTATCCATAAAGTTAAATTTCCCTTCTTGTTTTTTTAGTCTATTGCCATGACGAAAATGTTCTCTTTTTAAAAAATAGAGAAATAATTTATATAAAACAGGACTGAAAATTTCAGGATAAGTTTCTTTTAAGCGGGTTATTTCTTTGATAACTAATTCGTGATTTGTTATTATTTCACGGATATTTGCAAGTTCTTGATTATTCATAGCTGATTGAAGGTTGGTTCGGTAAAAATATAAAACTTCATTTATGTTTATAAAATTTTCACAAATACTATATAAAACAAAAGATTGCAAGACATCTTCAGCGATTGTGATTTTGGTGCTTAACTTATCAAAATACGGCACAACTTGTTTGTATTTTTCTGTTTTGATGAGCTTTGCCCAAACATTCCACCTAAAAGAAAAATTGCGCAAAAAATGATGATGAAGCTCTATTTTTGAAAAAGAAGCGTTTTTAAACTGATATAAAATATTGCTTTGATTATCACAAATTTTAAAAGCTCCAAAACTTACTATATCAGCCAACCCGTTTTTACTTGCCTTGTAAGCAAGTTCGCAAGTTTTTATGTCTAAAAAATCATCACTATCAAGGTTTAGGATATATTCTCCTTTTGCGATTTTTACGCCTTCAAGTCTAGCTTGTAAAAGCCCTTGATTTTCTTCATTATGGATAATTTTTATCCTCTCATCTTTTAGGGCAAATTCCTTAGCAATTTCTATACTCCTATCTTGTCCGCAATCATCAATGATGATTATCTCTATATCCTTAAAAGTTTGATTTATGCAAGAATTTAGAGCTTGTGCTATAAAAGCCTCGACATTATAAATGGGCATTATTATGGAAATTTTAGGATTTATATTTTGCATATCTTTCCCTTGCTATCAAAGCTTTATCCATTGCTGAGGCAATATATCATCAAAGCGTATATCTCCACGATACCAAATTTTTGGGGCGATGATGATTTTATCTTTATTTGCGTTTAGTGCTGCGCCCCACCAAGAAAAGGTTGAATTCGCGATAATGTTGTGTTTGCAATGTTTCATTAACTCTAAATCAAAATAATTTTTGTCTTGATTGCACGAGACGATACTCATATTTTTAGCATTAAAATGCTCTTTTACCCAAGCAAGATCATTTGAAAAGATAAAATAATGAGGATTTTCCACTCTTTCGTTGATATAAGTTATAGCTTTTTGATAATACTCAAGCGTGCAGACATTAAACTCAGGTAAGCTTAGATAATCTCCTCTTCGTATATGCAAGCTTACCGAGTTTAAAGCTTGAATTTGTTCTAAAAGCTTTAAATTTTCATCATTAAGCTTTTCTTTTAAGTTTAAGTCTTGAGCAATGCTATCCCAAATATGAGCTGAGTATTTTTGACTTTGAAAAAAACCTTCATAGAAGGTATTTTTTCTCGTTTTTCTCAATAACTCAGGGCAATACACCCCAGCCTTTTCACACTCTTCAAGTACCTCTTCTTTAAAATACTTTCTTGCAAATTTTGGTATCCAAGAGCCTTTTAGGGTATATTTATCAAATTCTTTTGAGCCAATGCGAGAAAATTGTGTATTAAAATGATCAAGAGTAAAAAAAAATGAGGTTTGTTTTTGGGGATCGAGCCTTTCAAAAAGCCTTATATCAAGCACTACTTCATCATTAAATTTTTCTTTTAAAGCCTTTGCAAAGGCATATTGAAAGAATTGATTACCTAAACCGCCTTGAATTTTTACTATATTCATATTTTTCCTAAAAAATTGGATCAAAAAACAACTATTATAACATAAAAATTTCTTATCTCAAAAAGAAAGTTTCATAAAGCCTATCATCAACATTTTGATATTTAAGACTTCTTTGATAATTATCAAGAATAGCTTCTTTTCTTTGCTCATAATCTTGAGGTGTGCATTGTTTTAAAATTTTATGTATATCATCTTTTTCATTGATGATGATAATGCCATCAGTATTAAAAAATTTTCCTATATCACTTGCTCCTAAGTAAATAGGCACACACATAGAAATAAAACAATCAAGAATTTTTTCAGTAAAATAATATTTACTGATTTGATTTTCAACTACGATTTGATAGCGATATTCGTGCAGGCTTTGCGACTTAAATGCGATGGGATTATTAAAAAAGGCTCCAAAAAGTCCTAATGCCCCCCCCCCATAATCTTTTGAAATTTTGCTTAATTTAGAAGCTATATCATTTCTTATAAGGTGAATTGGAGTAAGAGCTTTGCCAGAACAAACCATGGAAATATTTTTTGTTTTATTTTCATAATTTTCTGCACTAGGCTTTAAACTATCTCCTTTTTCATTATAACACCAATTTTGCACACACATAAAAAAATCCGCATTAGCAAAATCATCGAGAATTTTTTCATCATGAGTAAGAATTTTTTCAAAATCTTTCACATTATCCTTGCATTCATTAAGAGCTTTATAAACATCAAACTCAATAGCTCTAGGCTCTACAAGCATACCAAATTTATGAAGTGGCTTAGCTATAGTTTCAAATATAGCCCTTCCTGTATAAAAATGAGTATTCAAAGCAAAATTATATCTATCCCATAAAAAATACTGGCTCAAAGTTCCATAAGGACAAAAATTAGAATTGTGATCTCTTAAGAAAAATATATCCATTTGCTTACCATTTTGATTAAAAATTTGTGGTTTTTCATAAAAAATTTTAACCCCTGCATTGTAAGTAGGAAGGTAAATTTTTCCATATATACTACTGGTTTGAGTATATTTTTCGTCTTGTAAAAGAAAATCAAGCTTTATTTTCATACCAAATAATGTTAAAATTTTGTGTTTGCTTCCTTTTTCAAAAACATTTTTAACCGAACAACACCACTCTATAAACCTTCTTATATTCATAAAACCACTCCTTTACTTGTCTGTGTTATGATAACATATTTTTTTAAAAAACAAAAAAAGGAAATTAGTGAAGCGCAAAAAAATACTTAGCGATAGAAAAGATTCTAATGGAAATAGATTTATAGGTATTATCAATGCATTTTATATTGCCAAACAATGCAATCAAAAGCCAATGTTTACTTGGGACGCAGTAAGCAAAGCTCATCTACTCGTAGAAGATTACAAAAACTTCAATAAACAGCGTTTCATTTCAACTGCTCTTGATACCAAAGAAAATATTTTTAGTAAAAATTTTATCCAAGAACACTGCCTCACTTATGAAGATAAAAGCTCGCTTTCTCTTGCTACTGATGAAAAATTCCGATATCTTAAAAAATTTAAAAATTACATTCTAAACACAAACTACGACTATTATGAAATCACTCGAACGGAAGATTATATAAAAGATATATGGAAAGATTTGGATATATGCAATTATACCCAAAGCGCAGCTGAAATTTTTAATAATATAAATTTTACAGAAAAAGTAGCAAGTATCATCAAACAAGCTCATCTAAAAGCTACAGAACTAAAAAATACTAATGGGGGGGGGGCATTAATAGCCTTTCATATAAGAGCTGGAGACACTGTATATCCTTTTGCAAATTTTAGAAAACTAGCCCTTATGAATTTTCACCCCACACCAATAGAACTTGCTTATGAAATAATCAAAGATTTAGCTAAAGATACTAAAGTCATCATTTTTAGCGATGATATTAACTCTGTTGAAGAACTCAAACGAGTATTAAATAGCAAAAATATCTTTTTAGCTGAAGAATTTAGGGATTATCATCAATTTTCAAATACCGAGCTTTTCCTTTTTGATACTGTTTTAATGTCACATGCTAAAAAGATATATGGCACACACTCAGCAGTTGCAAAATTTGCTGCTACTATAGGCGGTGTAGAACTTATCAATCCTCACACAATCTACCCAGCCAACAAAATTTATCAAATTTATAAAGAAAACTTTGGCAAGCTTGATCTTCATGACGCTCATAAAGCTCAAACTCTTTTTTATACCTACCTTGCTGCAAGGGCAAGTGGAGAAGAGTTTGAAAAACTTATTTCTCTACTCGAACAAGCCCTAAAATATGACTATGAAAACGACAAATATAGAATTTATATCCTTGATACTCTTATCTGTAACAATGAATTCAAAAGAGCGGATGAATATCTTGGACAAATACTTCAAACACGAAAGGAAGATTTTTTTAGCTATTTAGCTATAGATAATGGAAATACTTGCAAGGAACTACTTTTAAAATACTGCCTTATTAATACGCAAAAATATCAAAACCTTAATCAAATTGCTCAAAAAATAAAACAAATGCCTTTTTGCAAAAAATTTTTCAAGAAAACTTCAAGAAAGTTAAGACTCTATCTGCCTCAAAAACATTTATGGTTTAAAAAATACTTCAAGGGATATTACAATCATCGATATCTCTAACTTTTTCAGCCAATATCTGCTATAATTTTTCAAATTTAACAAAAAGGCAAAGCTTGAAAATTTTTATCCACCTTCCAACTTGGCTTGGCGATGCTGTTATGGCAAGTGCGGCTTTAAAGCTTGTGTTTGAATATTTTACAAAGCTTGATAAAAAAGCTGAGTTTATACTTCATGGCTCTTTTGTGGCGTGCGAGCTTTTTAAAGAATGTGAAAATACACGAATTTTTATAGAAGATAAAAAATCAAGATATTTAAATTTTTATAAACTTACTAAAATTTTGGGTAGGGTTGATTACGCCTTTTCTTTTAGAGGAGCATTTTCAGCTAAAATTATGCTTTTTTTACTGCATTCAAGGCATAAATTTATCTTTGATAAAAAGCACAACAAAAACGCTCATCAAGTGCTAAAATACCTTGAATTTGTCAAAAACTCACTCAAGCTTAAAGAAGCAGTGCAAGATGAACTCTTTTTACCCATAAAAGCCTATAAAGACTTAACCAAAAACGAACAAAAAAAGCTTTGCGAGCATTTTAAACTTGATATGAACAAGAAATTTTTAGGTATAAATGCTGGGGCAAAATACGGCAGTGCCAAACGCTGGAATGAAGAGTATTTTGCAAAAGTTGCTCTTGAGTTTAGCAAAAGTCATGAAATTCTTATCTTTGGCGTAGCAAGCGAACAAGAACTTTGCGACAAAATCGAGCTTTTGCTTCAAAAAAATGGCATAAAAGCTTTAAATTTATGTGCTAAAACAAGTATAAAAGAGCTTTGCGAGCTTATTTCTAGCCTTGATCTTTTCATCAGTAACGACAGCGGTGCTATGCATGTAGCAGCTGTATATAAAACGCCTACTATAGCGGTGTTTGGACCTACAAAATTCACTCAAACTTCGCCTTGGCATAATGAAAACGCAAGGCTTGTGCATTTAAATCTAGCCTGTATGCCTTGCATGAAACGAGTGTGCCCCTTAAAGCACCACGCTTGCATGCAAGAGCTAAAGCCTGAACTTGTCATCAAAGAAGCAAAAAGCTTGCTTAAAGAGTAAAGATAATCTTCCAAACTCCATCGATTTTCACGGCATTTAAACGTTCATCGTCTATGCTTTTATCGTTATAAATAAGCTCGATTTGAAGCTCTGTAAGCTCGCTATTTAGCTCTTTTTTATCAATGATTTTAACTTCTTTAACGCCGCCGTGTTGAGCGAGCTTTTCTTTAAGCTTGCTTAATCTTTCATTAAGCTTTTCATCGATTTCTTTAGTGCTTAACTCGCTTTGAACGCTTGCTGGCACATATACATAGGACTTTATCCTGCGAAAATCATCTTCTTGCACCGCCTTAAAATAATCCTCGCTAATGTATTTTGGACTATTTTTAAACGCGCACGCACCCAAAAATACACACACTATCAAAAAAATGTATTTTTTCATCTTTGCTCCTTTTTAAAACACTCTTTAAATTTTTAGCTCTTCTTTCAAAACGCCTCATCGATAAGCTGACAAATAGCATGTATGCTTAAGATATGCATTTCTTGAATCCTTGCTGTATCATCGCTTGGAACGACTAAATTAAGCTCGCAAAGCTCATTCATAGCTCCTCCACCCTTGCCACTAAGTCCTATGCAGTGCATATTTAAGCTTTTTGCTTTTTGAAAAGCTTCAAGCACATTAGGGCTTTTTCCACTAGTTGAAATGCCTATTAAAATGTCTTCTTCTCGCCCCAAAGCCTCAACCTGTCTTGAAAACACAAACTCAAAACCATAATCATTGCCTATAGCACTAAGAGCTGATGTATCAGTTGTCAAAGCTATGCCTGTTAAAGCTTTGCGCTCTTTTTTATAACGCCCGCTTAATTCAGCTGCGAAGTGTTGAGCGTCTGCTGCTGAACCTCCATTGCCACAAATTAGCACTTTTCCGCCATTTTTAAGGCAAGTGATAAGCATACTCGAAATTTTTGCGATTTGCTCCTTTAAAAGCTTACTTGCCTCAAGGGTTTTTTGATGTTCTTCAAACTCTTTTTCTATGATACTTAGCATTTATTCTCCTTTATTTTATCTATAATCAAACTCGTGCTAAAGCCCTCTTCAAAGGCTATAAGCTCAACTCTTTCAACCAAATCAGCCCCGACAACTTCTTTGCCCTCATAATCAGCCCCTTTAACCAAAATATCTGGCTTTAAAGCTTGAATCAACTCATAAGGCGTATCCTCATCAAAAATCACGACAAAATCCACAAAATAAAGTGCTGCAAGCAAAGCCGCTCTTTGAAACTGGCTATTTACAGGACGCGTTTTACCTTTTAAACGCTTTACACTAGCATCTGAGTTTAACCCCACCACGAGCAAATCGCCTAAATTTCTTGCTTTTTCAAGGTATTTGATATGTCCAAAATGCAAAATATCAAAACAACCATTGGTAAAAACCACCTTTTTGCCAAGATGGGCAAGTCTTTTAGCAAGGGCATTTTTTGTGATAATCTTAGCTTCAAAGCTTGTTTTGCCGTAGTTTTTAATCTCCTCAAAACTCACACTCACACTTCCTACCTTGCTTACCACAACAGCAGCTGCAGCGTTTGCCAACTCGCAAGCTTTTATAAGAGGCACTTTCAAAGCAAAACAAAAAGCAAGCATGGCTATGACGCTATCTCCAGCCCCTGTTACATCAAAAACCTCTCTTGCCGTAGCCTCAATGATATGCAAATCATCATCAAACACAGCTATACCAGCTTCTGAAAGGGTAATGAGTGAGTATTCAAGCTGAAACTTTTCTTTAAGCTCTTTAATACCTTTTTTAAGATTATCCCCATCTAAATCGCTCATTTTAAGGGCTTCTAAGGCTTCTTTTTTATTTGGAGTAAGTAAGGTTGCCCCTGTATATTTTGAGTAATCACTCCCCTTTGGATCGATGAGTATGGGTATGTTTAACTCGTTTGCTTTTCTAATGAGCGCCCTTGTTACCTTAGGACTTAAAACACCCTTTCCATAATCACTTAAAACCACGCTTTGATACTCTTTAACACATGCTTCAAACTCAGCGATCAACTCATCTTCTAAACTGATATACTCAGTGCTTTCATCATCAAGGCGTAAAACCTGTTGAGAGTGAGAAATAATGCGGTTTTTGAGCGAAGTTTTGCGTCCTTTTTGAGTGAGTAAAACCCCATCAATCCTTGTCTTTAGAAATTCCCCAGCCTCATCATCGCCCACTACGCTTAAAGCCTTGACATTAGCATTTAAAGCCTTTAAATTCGCATAAACATTTGCTGCTCCGCCAAGCCTTTTATCCTGGCTTTTTGATTTCATCACTAAAACAGGGGCTTCAGGACTTACACGCTCACAATCACACCAAATATAATTATCCACCATCAAATCCCCAACAACAAGGATTTTAGGGCTTTTATCAGCTAGAAAATCAAGCATTTACTTCCTTTTCATGAATGCGTTTAATTTCGCTTATATAGTCCTTAATGCCCTCTTCTAAGCTAAACTTAGGCTCATACAACCCGCCCCAATTACTCAAATCAGCCTGAGTGTGAAACTGATAAGCCTTTGCGTAAGGATTTTTGATATATTCGCAAGGCAAAGTTGTGCCAAGCTCAATTTGTAAAATATCAACGATATCTTGAAAGCTTCTTGGAATGGAAGTTGCCACATTATACACCCCGCTTTTTGCTTCTAAAGCCTTTAAATTCGCATTTATCACATCTTTAATATACACAAAATCCCTAAAAATTTTTTCACTTCCCTCAAACAAACGCGGATTTTGTCCGCTTAAAATTTGCAAGCCAAATTGCAAGATCATCGACGCTGTTTTGCCCTTGAAAAACTCACCCTTACCATAAACATTAAAATATCTAAGCCCTACTATATCAAGCTTTTGGCTGTATTTAAAAGCCAAATGATCCATCATAAGTTTTGAAAAAGCATAAGGATTTTTAGGCATCTCATCTTTTCCTACGATTTGCGGACTAACTGCGTCCCCATACACTGAAGCTGAACTTGCGTAAATAAGTCTTGCTTTAAGCTTTATGCTTAAGTCTATAAAGTTTTTAAAGCTGTTTAAGTTTGTGCGTAAAATAAGACTTTCATCGTCTGCTGTAGTATCTGAAATGGCTGCTTGATGAAAGATCACTTCGGCTTTAAAATCCTCAATCTTTTCAAAAACGCAAGGCTCATTTATATCGCCCACAAAAAGCTCACCTTTAAAGCCAAGTAGGTTTTTAAAATGCCCTAGACTTTTGAGGTTTCCATTGCTAAATTTTTCCTCATTTCTCATCTTATCAATCACTAAAATTTCATGTTTATCTTGCAAGGCTAAAGCAAGTTGCGAGCCTATAAATCCAGCTCCTCCTGTGATAACTATCTTCATTTTATCCTTTCAATTTCTTTTTTAAAAATACCAAAGCCAAATTTAAGTTTTTGCAAATTTCAAAATACTCTTTTGTTGGTTCATTATTTATGTTTTTATCTTCACTTAAAAGCACTAAGGTGCCGATTTTTGCGGCTAAACCTGCTTGCATATCGCTTAAATTATCGCCTATAAAAACTGAATCTTGCATATTGATGTCAAATTCAAGCTGGGCTTTTAAAAGCATACCCGGCTTTGGTTTTCTGCACTCACAATTTTCTAGGTGCGGACAATGATATATTTTAGTGATTTGTATGCCTTGTTTTTTAAAACTTTCACACATAAATTGGCTTAACTTTGCAAAATCAGCTTCAGTGTAATAGCCCCTTGCGATGCCTGATTGATTCGTGATCACAAAGATTTTAAAGCCTTCTTGTATAAAAAATTCACACAAAGGAAAAATCCCTTCGCAAAACTCAAAATCTTCTTGTTTATACACATATTTTTTATCAATATTAATCACACCATCACGATCTAAAAATAAAGCCTTTGTTTTCATCGTTTCTCATTATAATATAAATTTACAAAAATTATTGCTTATTAATTCTATCTTAATTTTTAAGCACTTTTGCCAATCAACATAAAAGGCTAAATTTTTATTACTAGGCTTTAAGGTGGCTAAAAATTGCTTAAAATCTAAGTTATTTTTCATTTTTTTAAATAATCCTGCAAGCTTTTTACTTCTAAATAGCTTTCATTTTGCACTGCTTTAATCGACTTTGCACCAGCTAGGGCTCCTCTTAGGTTTGTAAAATATGGAATTTTAAAGCGAATGATATTTGCTCTTATTTTTTTGGTATCATCTTTAAAGCTGTGCTCGTCGCTGGTGTTAATCACTAGGGCTATCTCGTTGTTTTTGAGCTTATCCTCTACATTTGGGCGTCCTTCTGAAATTTTATAGACTAGCTCGCATTCAAAGCCTGCATTTTGGATTTCTTTGCAAGTGCCAGCTGTGGCTATGAGTTTAAAGCCTAGATCACTATAAGCTTTTGCAAGGTTTTTGGCGTATTTTTTATCGCCTTCTTTTAAAGAGATAAACACATTTCCTTTTTTTGGTAGGTGGTTAAAGGCTGAAATTTGACTTTTTGCGTAAGAATTTGCAAAGTCCTTGCTTATACCCATAACCTCGCCAGTTGAACGCATTTCAGGTCCTAAGTCCAAATCGCTTCCATTAAGTTTAGCAAAAGGAAATACCGCTTCTTTTACGCTCACAAAGCCTAAATCCTTAGGCACAAAAATGCCATTTTTTTCCTCAATCACAGCAAAATTATCATAAAATTTCAAGGCTTCTTTTAAATTGCCTTGCCACATTATTCTAGTGGCTATCTTTGCTAAAGGCACGCCTGTAGCCTTGCTTACAAAAGGCACGGTTCTGCTTGCTCTAGGATTAACCTCTATCATAAAAAGCTCATCATTTAAAAGGGCAAATTGTATATTAAGCAAGCCCACAACGCCTAAATTTAAGGCTATGTCTTTGGTTTTTTCTCTGATTTCATTTTGCACTTTTTCACTGATATTAAGCGGGGGCAAAGAACAAGCAGAATCCCCACTATGAATGCCAGCTTCTTCAATATGTTCCATAATACCAGCCACATACACATCTTTACCATCACTAAGCGCATCAACATCAAGCTCAGTAGCATTATCTAAAAACTGATCGATTAAAACCGGGCTTTTATCGCTCACATCAACAGCTTCTTGCATGTAAAGTCTTAGCTCAGCTTCATTATGCACCACTCTCATCGCACGTCCGCCTAAAACATAGCTTGGGCGAACTAAAACCGGATAAGCAATATCGCTTGCCTTAAGCACAGCTTCTTCAACACTTGTTGCAGTGGCATTCTTAGGCTGTTTTATACCTAGTTTTTCACAAAACTCAGCAAATTTCTTTCTATCTTCAGCCAAATCTATCACTCTTGCTGAAGTGCCTATAATCTTAGCTCCAAAAGCACTAAGGCGTTTAGCAAATTTTAAAGGGGTTTGTCCCCCAAAATGCACTATCACTCCATCTGGCTTTTCTCTTTCAACCACAGCTCTTAAATGCTCAAAATCAATAGGCTCAAAATACAAAATATCGCTAGTATCATAATCAGTGCTTACTGTTTCTGGATTGCAATTATACATAATGGTTTTAATGCCTAGATCATTTAAGGCAAAAGAAGCATGCACACAAGCATAATCAAACTCAATGCCCTGCCCTATGCGGTTAGGTCCTCCTCCTATGATCATGACTTTTTTTTCTTTTTTGTCTTTTTTGGCTAGAGTTTCACTTTTATTTTGAGTAAATTCATTGATACTTGTGCTTGAGTAAAGATAAGGTGTAAGGGCTTTAAACTCGCCTGCACAAGTATCTACTTCATTATAATTAAGATTGATCTTTTGTCTTAATCTTGCATAATATATATCATTTTGAGAAAGCTCTAAATTATCTTTTAAATTCACAAGCAAGGCAAGCATTTTATCAGAAAAGCCCATAGCCTTAGCTTTTCTAAGCAAGGCTTTATCATTTAATATATCCATGTCTATGCATTTTTCAAACTCCACTATCTCTTTGATTTGCTCTAAAAACCAAGTATCGATCTTACAAAGCTCATGAACTTCAGCCACACTAAAGCCCTCTCTAAAAGCTTGTGCTAGGTAAAGCAAGCGTTTTTCATTAGCATTTCTTATATTAAAAACAAGCTCATTTTTATCAGCTTTTATAAAATTAAAACCAAAATATCCTTTTTCAAGTGAGCAAAGGGCTTTTTGTATGCTTTCTTTAAAGGTGCTTCCTATAGCCATCACCTCGCCCACACTTTTCATCGCTGTGCCAAGCTTTGAGTCTGCATTTGGGAATTTCTCAAAGGCAAAACGAGGAATTTTTGTGACTATATAATCAATCGCCGGCTCAAAGCTAGCTGGGGTTCCTGTGATGTCATTTTTAATCTCATCTAAGCTAAAGCCTACGGCTAAAAGTGTAGCTACTTTTGCTATAGGATAGCCTGTAGCCTTGCTTGCAAGAGCTGAAGAGCGAGATACTCTTGGATTCATTTCTATAACGATCATGCGTCCATTTTTTGGATTGACGGCAAATTGCACATTTGAGCCGCCTGTATCTACGCCTATTTCTCTTAAAATGGCAAAGCTAGCATTTCGCATAACTTGGTATTCTTTATCGGTTAAGGTTAAGGCTGGAGCTATGGTAATACTATCTCCAGTATGCACGCCCATAGGATCAAAATTTTCTATACTACACACTATGATACAATTATCATTTTTATCGCGTATGACTTCCATCTCATATTCTTTCCAGCCAAGCAAGCTTTCTTCTATGAGAATTTCATGGATTGGACTAAGAGCTAAAGCTGCTGTGGCAAGTTCTTTAAACTCATCTAAATTATACACCACTCCTGAACCTGCCCCACCAAGCGTATAAGAAGCGCGTATCATCAAAGGAAAACCTATATCATCAACTGCCTTTAAAGCCTCATCATAATCATAAGCATACATAGACTTTGGTAAATCCATGCCAATTTTTTTCATACATTCTTTAAAAACCTGTCTATCCTCGCCCTTTTTAATGGCTTCTGGCTTTGCTCCAAGAAATTTCACATGGCTAAAGTCCTTCTTAAAATCCTCACTTTCAAAAAGTTCCATAGCCACATTTAAAGCCACCTGTCCGCCCATAGTAGGCAAAATCGCATCAATTTTTTCTTTTTTGATAATCCTTAAAATACTTTCTTTGCTAATAGGCTCTATATAAGTAGCATCAGCAAATTCTGGATCAGTCATGATAGTAGCCGGATTTGAATTAATCAGCACAACCTTATATCCTAACTGCTTAAGCGTTTTAGCTGCCTGAGTACCAGAATAATCAAACTCACAAGCCTGCCCTATAACTATAGGACCGCTACCTATAAGTAAAATAGTATGAAAATCACTTCTTTTTGGCATGGTTTTTCCTTGAATTTTGAGGGCAATTATAGCATTTTGAACTTTTATTTTTGGTTAAAATTATACTGAATTAAGCAAATATTTTTAATAAAAAAGGTATATTTTGTAAGAAAAATTTAAATAGCATTTACCAAAAAATCTTAAGATTAAGACTTATCAAAAAACAAGGAGTAGATATGCTTTGTCCTGTATGCAATGGCGTTGATTTAATTATGAGCGAGAGAAATGGTGTGGAGATTGATTACTGCCCTAAGTGTCGTGGGGTTTGGCTTGATCGTGGGGAGCTTGATAAGATCATCGAGCGAAATGGCACGCAAACTCAACACAATCACAATCCACAAAATTACAATCAAAACTACAATAACAACTATCAACATGGTAGCTATCATAAAAAGAAAAAAGAAAGCTGGCTTGGCGAGCTTTTTGATTTTTAAATTCAAGTTATTTAGGTTTTTATAACTTAGATATAAAATCAAGTTTATAAAAACCTCTCATTTGCTGGGTTTAAAAAATTTTTTGTATATTTTTGTTAAATTCATCGGTTTTGATTTTATGCTGAAAAAGGGCTTGTTCTAAGACTTTGATCGTTTTTGGCGAAGCGTATTCTAGCAAAGCAATAATCTTTTTATACTTATACATACTCTCATCTTTAGCATAAATTTTTTGTATGATTTTATCACTTTCATCTTCAGTGCTAAAAAACTCTTGCTCGCACACTCCTAAAGCCTCAGCAATAAAGGGAAGCATATCAGCTTTTAAGTCTATGTTGCCATTTAAATACGCATAAATACTTGAAAAAGTCGGCACTTCGCCGGTTTTGTTTGCTCTCATATCAAGGTTTATAAGTCTTTGGGCGAGCTCTTTTTTCGTGATTTTTTTAGCTTTTAAAATTTCATTGATTCTTTCATATACTTTCATAAAAACTATTATAGAATTTTAAATTATTGATAAAATATATTTTATTATTGTTTAAGTATAATTTGTTATGATTACAAATCAATTTTTCCAAACAAGGAGTAAAAATGGCAAAAATTTTCGTTAAAAATACAGGCACAGCCAAAATAAAATGCTGCGAAGTTACTTCAGAACATAGAGCTGATATACTCGTATATGTTGTAGATAAGGATTATAAAGCCAAAAACGACGCTTTGTGGTTTTATACAGACAACGAAAATAGTGCAAGTTCAACCATAACTTGGGTAAAAAATGAGTCAAGCGCGCAGCTTAAAGTTATGTTTGTTGATAAAGACTATAAAGCAAAATGGAAGAGTTCAAATCAATTTAGAGGTAGATTATAGCTTTACAAATTTGGCACAAACCATTTTAAGTTAAGTAAGATAAGCTTAAATTTTTAGGGTGAAAGGGATTAAAATGCTCAAACTTTTACATAAATTTGAAAATTTTATAAATTCAAAATTTACAAATTATCTTATCTCATCTGTTGTGCTTTTTAATGCCATAATCTTAGGCTTGATGACTGAAACCAACTTAAAGCAAAATACTATATTGCATAACTTAAACAATCTTTGCCTTTGGTTTTTCTGCATTGAAATGCTTGCAAAAATTGTAGCTTTGCGTTTAAGCTTTTTTAAATCAAAGCTAAATATCTTTGATCTTATTGTTATCGCAATCTCTGCTTCACCAATACTTGGCGATCTTTCCATACTTCGCTTTTTGCGAGTTTTTATCTTATTTCGCTTGTTTTCTACACTGCCACAAGTTAATTTTATCGTTTCAGTTATGTTAAGATCTCTACCAAGTGTTGCTTGCACGGGTGTAGTTTTACTTTTTGTTTTGTATGTGTATGGGGTGCTTTGTGTAGAGTTTTTTGGGGTTGATTTTCCGCAGTATTTTGGAAATTTAGGTAGAAGTTTTTATACCCTTTTTCAAATCATGACTTTAGAAGGTTGGAGTGAAAATATAGTGCGTCCCATCTTAGAACTCTACCCTTATGCGTGGATACTTTTTGTGAGTTTTATACTCGTAGCAAGCTTTGTAATCCTTAATATCGTCGTTGGTATCATCATTGATACGATAAATGAGCTTAAAGACAAAGAATATGCCAAAGCAGGAAAAATTATGATAAAATAGCTTATATAAACAATTCAAATCAAGGAAAAAAAGAATGGAAAATTTTAAATACGCAAAGTATTATCTACTTGATAAACATTACAAAAGTGATAGTTTTACCAATGGTAGGAAATTTAAAAAATTCTTTAACGACTTTGCATACAAAGTATTTGAGATCAATCTAACCATGCAAAAAGATATCGGTGAATTTCCTTTTATACTTGGTGAAAGAACTGGATATGCAAGTATGGCACACGCTTTGCACCTAATCACGCCTTATGTTTATAGTGAAGTAGGACTTGATTGCAAAGGCTCAAAAAAACCTATAAGAAATGCACAAGGCAAGGATAAAAACACGCGTAGTGTGGATTTGTGGTGTCAGCTAGGCAAAGGCGAGGAAGCTTTGCAGATATGGATAGAACACAAATACCTTTGGCTTAATGTAAGCACCAAAGCTAGTGCTGAATTTAATACGATTTGCCTTGAGATCATCTCGCAAGCACGCGAGCAAATAAGAGATATCAAAAAATTGCAATTTGAGGGCTTAAAAGTAGCAACTTTTGCGATACAAGTGTATGCAAACAAAAACCATATAATGACAAATGATGAGCTAGAAAGTGTGCCTGAATACATAGAATCAGTGCTTGCTGATTATAAAGATGGTCGTAGCTATATGGGTGCGCTTTGTGGGGTGCTTGATCTGCGCGAGAGCATTGCAAAGGCTGGCATTGAGGAAATTTATCATCGATATAGCGACTATGATATAGAAATTTACACACCTTATGTAGTTTTTGGGGCTATAGTTTTGCAATGATGATTTTACAAAAACTTAACTTTTAAGAAAAAGCCCAATTTATGGGCTTGAATACTTTTGTGTTAAGAAAAAATACGCAAAAAAGACAAATCCTACTTCAGCTCATCAGCATTCATCTTATCTTTTGCTTCTATACCCATAAGCTTTAGGGCTGTTTTTATGCTTAGAGCCACTACTGCAAAGAGTTTTAGTAGGGCGTCTTCATTATCTGTGCCTAGCACTTTGTTTTCATTGTAGAATTTATGAAAGCTTGCTGCTAGGCTTTTTAGATAGTCTGCTATCTTTTGCAAAGCTCTATTTTCAAAAGCATCGCATAAAATAGCATGTAAATTTAAGCTTTCAAAAAGCAAATTTAAAGCCTCATCATTGAGCTTACTTAGATCAGCGTTGATAACTTGCTCTACACTCTTGCCAGACTTTGCAAATACTTGATGAATGCGCGCGTGTGCGTAGTTGATATAAAAAACCGGATTTGAGCTATCTTGCTTTTTAAGTTCATTAATGTCAAACTCAAGATGTGTATCGCATTTTTTACTTAAAAAGATAAAACGCAAGGCATCAGCTCCTATCTCATCAAGCACTTCTTGCATAAGTATGAAATTTCCAGCCCTCTTACTCATCTTATAAGGCTCGCCATCTTTAAGTAAGGAAACCATTTGCGCTAAAATCACTTCAAGTTTATTCTCATCAAAACCAAGAAAACTCATCGCTGCTTTCATCCTAGCTATGTAGCCGTGATGATCAGCTCCCCAGATATTGATACACTTATCATAGCCTCTGCTTAGTTTATCTTTATGATAGACTATATCAGCAGCAAGGTAAGTTCCTCGCCCATCTTCTCGCACGATGACGCGGTCTTTTTCATCGCCTTTTTGACTTGACTTAAGCCAAATTTTGCCCTCTTTTTCATAGCTAGCATGATTTGCTTTTAAAGCCTCAAGTGTAGCGTTAAGCTCTTTATACAAGCTTAATTCACTGATGAAATGATCGATTTTTATACGCGCTGTGGCTAAAGTTGCTTTGATCTCAATAAGCATTTTATCCTTTGCCCAAGAAGCGATTTTAGAGATATTTTTTTCTTCAAAAAAATCCGCCCCAAACTCAGCCAAAGCTTCCTTAGCAAGCTCTTTGATATACTCGCCCTTATAATACTGATCAGGATAAACAACGTTTTGTTTAAGCTCATTTTCACGCACAGCCAAAAGCACTGAAAGTCCTAGAAGCTCGATTTGATTACCTGCATCATTGATATAATATTCAGTGTCAAATTTAAAACCCAAATGCCTTGCTACCCTAGCTAAAGTATCGCCAAAAACAGCCCCTCTAGCATGTCCTATGTGAAGCGGTCCTGTAGGATTTGCACTCACATATTCAAGCAAAAAACTTTGCTTTTTAACACTTCCTTTTGCAAAATCCTCACTCTTGCTTAAAGCCTTTGTGGCTTCATCGTTTAAGAACTCACGCGAAAGCTTAAAATTCACATAGCCATTAACAGCCTCAACCTTTTCAAAAAGTGTTTCATCTTTAAATTTATGAGCTAATTCCTCAGCGATAAGCTTAGGATTTTTTCTTAACTCCTTAGCCAAAGAAAAGGCAAGTGGGGTTGCAAAATGAGCAAGGTTTTTATCCTTTGGGCTTTCAAGCACAAAGTCTTGCTCTAAGCCTTGCTTTACGCACTCATACACTCTTGTTTTCAAAACTTAAGCTTTCTTTTGCTCGTCGCTTTTTATGCCCTCATCGCTTGTAAAAACCTTTGCATCTGGCTTTTCTTCAAGCTTTGCAGAATTTTTATTTGCCTCATCTTCATCATTACTCATCTCGCTTTTAAAGGTTTTTATGCCTTTACCTAAGCCTTTTGCAAGCTCTGGAATTTTTTTTGCCCCAAATAAAAGCACGATGATAAGTAAGATAATCAGCCATTGTCCCGGTCCTATAGAACTTAAACCCATTTTATTCTCCTTTATACCATTGAGTTTGAATTTCAGCTACAGCCTTACTTTGCACGCGTTTTTTGCACGCTTTAAAGACAGCTTTAAGCTCTTTATAACTTTGTTCTAAGTCCTCATTGATGATTAAAAAATCATATTGAGCGATGAAATTCATCTCATTTTCAGCTACAATGAGACGTTTTTTGATCGTGTCTATTGTATCAGTTTTTCGATTAATAAGTCTTTTTTCAAGTTCATTTTTTGTCTTTGTTGTGATAAAAACTGAGCTTAATTCATCTTTAAGTTTTTCTTTGACTATGCAAAAACCTTGCACATCGATGTCAAAAATCACCACTCTACCCTCAGCAAGGGCTTTTTGAGTGTGCTTTAAAGAGGTGCCATAAAAGTTATTATGCACCTTAGCCCATTCTAAAAAGGCTCCCTCATCTATACCTTTTTGAAAATCTGCCTCACTTACAAAATGATAATGAACCCCATCTATCTCGCCATCTCGAGGTTTTCTTGTGGTGCAAGAGATAGAAAAATAAAGCTCATCTTTAAATTCGCTCATCAAATGAGTTAAAAGCGTGGATTTACCTGCCCCGCTTGGTCCAGAGATCAAAAGTATATAACCACCTTGCACGTTTAAGCTTTCTCATCAAATTTGATGTTAATGCTAATGTTCATATTCATACCCTTTAAAGCAGCTTTTAAAGTATCATCTTTAATACTTTCATTTACAGCTGCGGCTATACTTTTGCTAAGCTCATCGATGATCTCATCGCTTTTTTGGCTTGGGGTTTCTTGTGTTGTTTGAGTATGTGCTGACTCTATAGGCTCTTGCGTTGGCTCTTCCTCGCTCACTTCTTCGCCTAAGGCAAGCTGAATTTCTCTTTCATTGAGCTGTTCTATATCCTTTTGAATTTCAGCATTTTCTAGTTTAGGGCTTGGTGACTCTTCGTTTTGCAAATCCTGTTTATCCAAATCATTTAGTGCAGCAAGTTCGGCTTTGATTTTATCTTGAGCGCTTAAGTTTTCATCAGCTTTTAAATCTTCTTCATCGATAAGTTGAGGTTGAGGCTCGTTTTGCTCTTCTTTTGTCTCAACCTGCCCTAAAAATTTCGCATCTTCTGGTATATCATCAAAATCAATTTGCTTTTCTTGCTTTTCCTCAACACTGAAAGGCTCATGAACTGGCTCATCTTGAGTTTCTTGTGAAGTTTTGGACTCTTTTTCATCTTGAGTTTTAAGCTCATCTTGAGTTTCATCTTTTAATTCTGCTTGCATTAAGTGTTGAGTTTTTGTTTCATCTTGAATTTGCTGGGTTTGCTCGGTGTTTGTTTCAACTTGAGTTTCTGTTTGGCTTGAAGCTTCGCTTATCTTTTCTCCTGCAAGCTCTTGCTTAGGCAAATCAGTCAAATCACCTATCTTATCATCTTCGTTAGAAACAAGCTTATCCGTCTCATCTTGAACTTCAGTCTCTTGAGATTGAGCTGCTTTATCTTGGTTTTCTTGCATATCTTCTTGCAAAGCTTCACTTTGTTCTAAAGCTGGTTCTTGTGAAATTTCTTTAGGCTTATGTAAATCAAGCTCTTCATGAACTTTTGTCTCATCTTGAGCTAAATCTTGGCTTAATTCATCTAAATTTATAGGTTCATCAGCCCAAGAAGGAGTTTGGGCTGCATTTTCATCTTGAGTTTGTGCTGATTCTTCTTGGCTGAGTTCTTCAGGTAAAGCTTGAGGCTGTGTTTGATCAAGATTTAAATCAAAGTCTTTCAGCTCTTCATCATCGAATTCTTCAGGCTTGCTAACTGATTTTTCTTCATCGCTCATCTTGAAAACTCTATCTAAATCCTTCTCATCAAAATGCTCATCTTGTCCTTCAAGCTTTGTAATTTTTTTCTCTTGCTCGCTTAGATCTTCTACTTGAGGCTCTTGTACTTCATCTTCTTTTTGTGTTTTGTTTTCTTCTTCATCTTGAGTTTGATTTGATGAAGGTTCATCTTGGATTTTAGGCTCATCTTGAGAATTTAATTCTTCTTTAGCTTCATCTTTCAAAGCTGTTTCATCTTGATTTTCTTGCTCTTTTTTATCTGTATTTGTATCATCAATATCTTCAAAATTCAAAGCATCAAGATCAAGCTCCATATCATCATAAGGATTTTCTTCTTTATTTACAGGCTCTTTATCTTCTTCTTTGACGCTTGGTTCTTCAACAACTTGAGCTTCTTCTATGGTTTTATTTTCTATGAGTTTTATCAAATCAGTTGGCAAAAATGGCTTGTGTAAATTTTCTACACCTTCAACATTTTCAGCACTTTTTGGACTCAAATAAATGAGCTTTTCGCATTTTTGAGTAAGCTCTTTTATATCAGCTTCAACTTCATTATCAATGATGATAATATCACTTCTTCCTTGAAAGTCCTCAACATTTTCAAACTCTTCAAATTCATAAGCTATTTTTTCAGCACTCAAACGCACAAGTTTTGAAACGATAGGGTTTTTATTGAGCAATACGATTTTCATGCACCATTCCTTAAGATGAAAAACTATATTTTAAGATATTTTTTATTATTAAATGCTTAGATAAAGAATAAAGTTTGCATATTTGAAAAAACTTTTAAAATAAGTTCTTTAAAATACTGCATCATTATCGCTAAAATCGAAACCAAAACTACAAAACCAAGCGCAATTTTTATAGGATAACCCACAACCAAAAGGTTAAATTGAGGCATAGTTTTCATCAAAAGCCCAAAGATTAAATCCGCTAAAAGATTAATCGCCAAGATCGGAAAAGCCATCGCAAAGCCTATCATAAAGATATTAAGCATACTTGTATTAACATAACGAAGCAAATTTTCGCCCGGATAAAAACCACCCAAATCAATATAAGTTAAAGAATTACTCAAAAAAAGCAAGATCAAATGATGCCCATCAAAGGCTAAAAATACAAGCAAGGCAAGCAAATTTAAAATTTGAGAAGTAATAGGCACACTCGCTCCAGAACTTGGATCAAGCACACTTGCCATAGTAAAGCCCATGGTAAAAGCCATTTGCTCGCCTGCAAACTGCACGAAAGCAAAAACTATACTCAGTAAAAGTCCAGCTATCATTCCAAGTAAAGCTTCACTTAAAATTTGCAAGATAAAAAAAGAATTATAACTTGGCATTTCAAGCTTTGCTAAAGGAAATAAAAACATAGTTAAAAACAAGGCTAGAGTTGCTTTGATAATATTTGGGATATTATTGTGTGAAAAAAAAGGAAAAAAAACAAAAATCCCACTTACTCTTGCAAAAAGCAAGAAAAAAGCCGCGACATTTTTATCGCCAAGATAATTAACAAATTCCATTTTGACTTAGCTTATACTGCTCATCGCAAAGCAAAGCAAGCGAATTATCATGCGTTACAAAGATCAAAACACCTGCATTTTCTTTTACATAGCTGTTTAAAATTTCTATGACCTTAGTGGCATTTTCTTTGTCTAAATTTCCTGTTGCCTCGTCTGCAAAGATGATCTTAGGTTTTTTGCAAAGCACCCTTGCTATGCTTACTCTTTGTTGCTGTCCTCCGCTGAGTTTAGCGATTTTTTGATGTAAAAGATGAGCTATGCCAAGCTTTTCAAGTAAGCTTTTATCTAAACCTTGTCCTGATAAGACGCTAGCAAGTTCTATATTTTCAAAAGCAGAAAAACCCTTAAAAAGATAATGAGCTTGAAAGATAATGCCAAAAAAATACCTTCTTATCCTTAGTCTTTCACTTTCACTTAAGGCATACAGATCATGATTTTGAAAAAGAACTTTTCCTGAATTTGGTTTTAAAAGTGTAGAAAGTATGTGTAAAAGTGTGGATTTTCCACAACCTGAACTTCCTTGTATGGCTATGCTTTGTCCCTCATTAAGACTAAAGCATAAATCCTTAAAAAGCGGATAATCAAAGCTGTGGCTTAAATTTTCCGCTCTTAAAAGTTCCATTTTAGCTCATTTGTGCAGCTACTTCAGCAGCAAAGTCCTCAGACTTTTTCTCAAGTCCTTCGCCCACTTCAAAGCGGATAAACTCGATGATTTCAAATTTTACGCCAAGTTCTTTGATCTTTTCTTCTATGACTTGTTCTATGGTTTTTTTATCATCCATTACAAAAAATTGCCCCATTAAAGTGAGTTTGCTGTCAAGCTGAGAATTATCACTGATGAAGCTATTAAGCTTACCTGGGATAATATTTGCCCAAATTTTTTCTGGTTTGTTTTGAGCTTTAAGCTCAGCTTTGATATCCTCTTCAGCTTGCTTTAAGATAGCCTCGCTAAGTTGCTTTCTGCTGGCGTATTTTGGAATTTTATGCTCTGGCTTGTTTGGATCTTTGAGTCTTCTTCGCTCTTCATTATCCTTTTCAAGCTCGGCAACTAAGGCTTTGTATTCTTGCTCTACAAAATTGATATCTAAGTCTTTATAGCTAAGATATACAGGCTTCATAGCAGCTATATGCATACAAAGTTGCTTTAAAAAATCAGTGATTTTTTTCGCACCCTCTTCACTCTCAGCACTTGCAGCGATGATAACGCCAACGCGTCCATTAGTGTGGATATAGCCATTGACTATGCCGTTATTACCAGCTTTTAAGGTGGCTAATCTACGCACAACAAGGTTTTCACCTATGGTTGCGATTTGAGATTTAAGGTATTCTTCAAAAGGAGTGCCATTAATCACGCTTTTATTAAGCTCTTCAGTAGTGCTGATAGCTTGAGCTTGAATGTGAGCTGTGGTATCTTTAGTTAAGGCGATAAATTGCTCGTTTTTAGCTACAAAATCAGTTTCTGAATTAATCTCACTTAAAGTCGCTTGCTTAAAATCCTCGCTCACTTTAACGCTTACTAGCCCTTCAGCAGCTAAGCGATCAGCTTTTTTAGCTGCTTTTCCTAGTCCTTTTTCGCGTAAGTATTGCACCGCTTTTTCAAAATCGCCCTCAGTTTCCTTAAGAGCATTTTTACAATCCATCATTCCAGCTCCGGTGCTTTCACGAAGCTCTTTTACCATTTGTGCAGTGATTTCAGCCATGATTATTTTTCCTCTTCTTCAAAGTCTTCTTCGCTAAATTCTTCACTCATTGCTTCTTCAACGATAGCTTCTTTTTCTTCATCGCTGACTTCTTGTTTTTCTTCGCTTATATCCTCATCTTGCTCTCTTAAAGCCTTGCCCTCGATGATAGCTTCTGACATTTCTTGGCAGAAAAGCTGCACTGAGCGGATCGCATCATCATTTCCTGGGATAGGATAGGTTACAAGATCAGGATCACAATTTGTATCAAGTGGTGCAACTACAGGAATTCTTAAGCGATTAGCTTCTTTTACAGCGATTTTTTCTTTAACCGTATCAATCACAAAAATCATATCAGGTTGAGTTTTAAGATGTCTTATACCGCCAAGATAAGCTAAAAGTTTTTCCTTTTTGCGAGTAAGCATTAAGGCTTCTTTTTTGGTTAAAAGCTTGATAGAGCCATCTTCTTCCATTTTTTCTATAATTTCAAGCTTGCGTATGCTTTGACGAATGGTGCCAAAATTTGTCATCATACCGCCAAGCCAGCGATGATTAACATAAGGCATACCGCATTTTTCAGCATATTCTTTAATGGCAGCTGAAGCTTGTTTTTTTGTGCCTACAAAAAGTATAGTTTTACCCTCAGCAGCTGCGTCTCTTACGATGTTGTAAGTGTAGCGAAAATAACGCAAGGTTTTTTGCAAATCAATAACATAAATGCCTTTTCTCTCGCCAAAAATGAATTTTTTCATCTTTGGATTCCACCTGCGTGTTTGATGCCCAAAATGCACACCGCATTCAAGCAAATCTCTCATACTAACCATGTTTTTCTCCTTAAAATTTAGCTTTTTCCTCCGCACCCCTTGAACTCATCAAGCTAAAAAGGATTGGTGCGTGTGAAATAAAAAGGCTAATTCTAGCAAATTTAAGTTTAGTTTTTGCTTAGTTTTTCATGACGTTTGAAAATTTCGCTTGGGTGGGTAGTAAGACGTTTAAATCGCTTGTATTTTTCAAAATACTTTGCACCTCTTGTCATCATAAAGCTTTGCTCAAAAAAGATTAATAAAGTCATTGAAATACCTACAGCTAAAGCTAAAGTTACTGAAATCGTCGTTAAAAAACAATCAAAAAAATCCACCAAATACCGCGTTTTTTCAGTCGCATCGCTTGAGTTGATAAAATAAAACAGATACAAAATCGCCCTATACGCATAAATTCCAGGTATCATCACAAGTAAAGCCGGAAAGGCGATAATCTCGGCTGGGGTTTTTGAAATTTTAGCAAAAAGCATACCAAAACAACCCACTAAAAAAGACGCAAAAAAAGTCGCAAGAGCAAGATTTTGAAAAGAAAAAAACTCAAGCAAAGTAAAGCGAAAACCATGCCCAATAGCCGCCAAAAGAGCCGATAAAAATAAGGTGCGAATAGGAGGATTGCAAGAGTATGCAAAACCAAAGCCAGCAATTGCTGCAAAAGACATATCAGTAAGTATAGAATAAAACCCATTCATTGCCAAAAACCTAAATTTGAAAGTGCAAGCGTGGTGTAAATGCCTACTGCTATACAGCTGATTAAAATCGCTACGCTAATAATGCGGCTTAAACCCACTAAAACATAGCTTTTAAGTATGTCAATAACCGAGTTGATAAAGAAAATTCCCGGGATCAAATACAAAATGCTCGAACCAAGCGCAACCTCGCCTGTCTTCGTAAAACCTAGATCAACGCCTATAGAAACGATATATGAGGAGATGAATGCACAGATGATGTATTGAATTCTCATATCAAGTTTAAAATGAGTAAAAACTGCCCTTAAACTTGAGCCAACAAGAGTGCCTAAAAACACCAAAATCGAGGTTTCAAAATCCCCTCCAAAAAGTCTTGAAAAAGCCATTTGGGCTATACTTGCAAAAAGTATATAAGTATAAGCTGGGCGTTGATTTTTTTGAATAAGCTTTTCAAAACACCTTTTTGCAACTTTAAGATTATGGATATGATCATAAATCGCCCAACTTAAGGCGCTCAAATCCAAGATCAAACGAAAATCAATGGGAGAGTATTTGTTATTGACAAGATAAGTGCGTGAGATCGAAATATCATCAGGATCGATAAGATTAATCAATGTATGGTTAAAAGAAAAATGCAAATGAATCTCATAGCCAAAGGTTGCAGCTATGCGTTCTGCACAGCGATTTACGCGCGAACTATAAGTGCCAACGCCCACCATAGTGGAGATGTATTTAATCAAAAAATTACTCAGTTCTTGAATATCTGGCTTTTGCATGCATATTTTCTTTCATAGAAATTCTTTTGTATTTCTAGCACAAAATGTTTAAAATAAGGTAAAATTATAACAGATTTTTAAAATTTTGTTTAAAAAATCATATAAAAAAGGATAAAAAATGCAAACAAAAGTAGGAATTGTCGGTGTAGGATTTGTAGGAGCAGCAACAGCTTCAAATCTTGTAAGTGCGGCAATGTGTGATGAGTTAATGCTTTATGATATTAAAACTGATTTGGCTGCTGCTCATGTTCATGATCTTAAAGATAGCTTGGTTTTTACTCATTCGCATACGAAGATATATTTAGCCAAAGATATCCAAGAGCTCGCAAAGTGTCAAGTAATCGTGCTTTCTTTTAGAAAAACACATTTAAACACCCTAGCTACAAGACTTGAGGAGCTTGAAAATAATGCTTTTGAGCTTATCAATATCATCTTACCACTTGAAAAAGCCGGTTTTAAAGGCGTGTATGTCATCGCTACAAATCCAAATGATAGTATCGTTTATCTTACTGCCTCGCTTAGCAAGCTTGAAAAAGGGCGAATTTTTGGTTCTGGCACAAATTTAGATAGCTCAAGATTAAGGCGAATTTTAGGCGATAAACTAGGACTTAATCCTTGCAATATCAAAGCTTTTATGATAGGCGAGCATGGAGACTCTCAATTTGCCTACCTAAGCCATGCTTATGTGGGTTCAAAAAGCTTAAATGAGTATTATGAGCAAAAATTAGGCAAAAAACTCAACACAGAGGAGCTTGAAAAAGAAGTGGCAAATGAGGGCTATTTCATCTACAACAAAAAAGGACGCACAGAATACGGCATAGGAGGCTCTTGCGCTATGCTTGCTGAAGCTGTGCTTAAAGATAAAAAACTTTTAGTTCCAGTTTCTAGTGTGTTTAAGGATTATGCTTTGTCTTTACCTTGTATAATTGGTAAAAATGGCGTTGAAGAGGTGCTAGAGTGCGAATTTAGCGAAGTTGAAAAAGCCAAGCTTAAACAAACGCAACACAGCATAAAAACAGCCATTTTAAGCGTCAAGGATAGGCTTGAAGCTAAGATTAAAGCTTAAAATGGCTTTGATGAATTATAAATACAAGCTTTTTATTTTGCGTTGATTTTTGATAAGAATTGAAGAGCTAGTTTTTTAAGACATTGTTTTTTTACAAATGTCTTAAAATAACTTAGCTTTTATAAACAAAATTGGCTTGTTTGAAGTGGTTTTATCATAGATTTTGCAAAAAAAACTTCACTTGCTTAAGCCCCTTTATATCGCACAAATTAACAAACCTAAGCCTTGCTTAAAAACTCGCTTATAGCCTTCGCGCAGCATTTGCCATCTTCTATGGCATTGACTACTAAACTTTGTCCCATTCGAGCGTCTCCACAGACAAAAACCTTTTTTCTTGTGCTTTGATAATTTGTGCTTAAGATATTGTTTTTTTCATCAAGTTCAAGTTTGAAATTCTTTGCTAGCTCATTTTCACAACCACTAAAACCCATAGCCAAAAGCACAAGATCAGCTTTATAACTTTTTTGTGAGTTTGGCACTATTTGGTTGATGAATTTGCCTTCTTTTTGCACCCTTTTAAGATCGCTTGCAAGCACGGCTGTAACTTTGCCATTTTTGCCGATAAATTCTTGCGTTGCTTTTTGATACTCTCTTGGATCTTTTTTATATACTGCAATAGCTTCCTCAAGTCCATAATCAGTCGTGAAAATATCAGCTTTTAAGGGCCAAGGATTGTCCTTTGTCCTAGTAAGTGGGCGTTTAGGACTTCGCTCAAAACGCGTGATACTCTTTGCTCCTTGTCTAGTCGCCACAGCAACACAATCCACACTTGTATCGCCACTTCCTATGATAAGCACATCTTTGCCCTTAGCCAAACTTGCTGCCTTGCCATTATCTAGTAAACTTTTTGTGTTTAGGGTAAGAAAATCCACTGCAAACATTATGCCCTCAAGCTCTCTACCTTTGATGTTTAAGTCATTTGGCTTACTTGCGCCAGTAGCTAAGATCACAGCGTCATAATCCTTGATGAGCGTATCAGCCTTTTCTTTGCTGTTGATATCTTGCTTGGTTTTAAACTCTATGCCACTTTGTCTTAAAAGCTCTATCCTTCTTTCAACCACACTTTTTTCAAGCTTCATATCAGGTATGCCATACATCAAAAGCCCGCCCAAACGATCGCTTCTTTCAAAAACGCTCACCTTATAACCAAGTAAATTGAGCTTGTAAGCTGCAGCTAAAGCTGAGGGACCGCTTCCTACTATGGCTATTTTTAAGCCATTATAATGCTGGGGCTTACTTGCTTTAACAAGTTTCATCTTAAAGGCATTTTCTATAATGGCGTATTCGTTTGCTTTTATGGTTACGCTTTGTGAGTTAATCGCACACACACAGCTATCCTCACAAGGAGCTGGACAAACACGGCTTGTAAATTCAGGAAAAGGATTAGTAAGGCTTAAACGCTCATAAGCTAGGGCGTAATTGCCTTTATACACAGCATCGTTAAATTCTGGGATTAAATTATGCAAAGGACAGCCTATATCTTTTTTATCCTCAACAAGCCCAGCTTGACAAAAAGGCACACCACAATTCATACAGCGGCTTGCCTGCTCAATCTGCTCTTTTTCATCAAAAGCGAGTGTAAATTCTTTATAATTTTTAATACGTTCAAGTGGCGCAATTTTTGCAATTTTTGCTCTATTAAATTCTAAAAATCCTCTAGGATTTGCCATCTTAGTCTCCTTTGTTTATATGTTTGTCTTTAAGGTATTTTGCAAACTCATCATCTTCTAAAACCTTATCAAAGCTTGAGTTAATCTCGCCTATATTTTCATAATGAGCTTTTATCTTGCGATTTATATCGTTGATAAAATCCCTAAAATTGCTATTATTAGTTACTAAAACATCGATAGTCTCAACATCTAAGCTTGTATTTTCTCTAGCTTGAATCACAATTTTAGAATTTGCAATTTCACTTTCAAGTTTTATAAGTCCTATACCAAAGCTCGCATTAAGCCTCACAAGCACGGCTAATACCTCGCTATCAACTTCTTCATACACGACTAAATAGCCCTCATTTGCCCAGCTTGAATTTGATACAGCTTGAAAATAACATTCTTTAAGATTGCCAAAATTTAAAGCAATTTTTAACTCAAAAGAGTAAAGCTTATAATCTGGTCTATCGATATTTTGAAGCAATTCTAAAGTCTCGTTTTTATAACTTCCAAAAGGAAAAGAAACAGCGACGATATCAGGATGATCCCATTTGTTCTTACCACTTGTATTTTTTACACTTTTTTCATGGTAAATCGTCTTTGCATAAGCGTTAAATTCACTCTCATGCAAAAATTTCACAAGTAATGGGTGCAAGTCTCTTTCGTTAAATTTTTCTTTTGCTGGTTTTTTTATAGGGGTTTCTTGGATAAATTGTTCTGGTTTTTTATTGTCTAGTTCCGCACTTCTACTTTTAAGCCAAAATGTAGCAGGTTGTTTTGAAACGATGATAAAATCAGCTTTTTCGCCTTTGTTTTTGATATTCATATAAAGATAAGTTGCAATTGAAGAAACAGGTGTTTTTCCAGCTGTTGTAAAAAGCTTTCTTTGTTGAATTTCTTCCCAAATTTGTGGGCGCGTAAGCGGAACTTTAGCCAATCTCAAAGCCTCGACAATCGCCTCATAAAAAGTCAATTTCTTTTCCATTTTATTTCCTTAAATTTTTCTCAATTCTACCAAATTCCTAAACTTTTTCAAAGCTCACTTGCCCTTGGTTATTAGCTCAAAGGCTGCGAGTTCTGGGTTTTTTTCTTTTTTGCATAGTTCTAGGGTTTGAAGCATTTTTGCATAATCCCTTGGCATGATTTTAAAGAAATTTTTTGGGCTAAAACGTTTGAGTATGCGTGCAGCTTTGACTGAGCTTGTGTGCTTTAAATGCTCATTTATCAAGCCTAAAAGCTCATTTTCATCATCTTTGCTTAGCTCTAAGATATCCACTAGCTCGGTATTGACAAAACCTTCATTGTGACGTCCGTATATATAGGCTACGCCCCCACTCATACCAGCAGCAAAATTTGCACCTATATCGCCAAGCACGACGACGCGTCCTCCTGTCATGTATTCACAACCATGCACGCCTGTGCCAAGCACGACTGCACTTGCTCCTGAATTTCTCACGCAAAACCTTTCTCCTGCTATGCCATCAAGATACACTTGCCCCTCAGTTGCGCCGTATAAGCAAGCATTGCCAGCGATGATATTGTCTTCTGCTAAGAAATTTGCTTCTTTGCTTACTTTTGCACTGATCTTGCCACCGCTTAAGCCTTTGCCTAGATAATCATTTGCATCACCTACTATACAAAGCTCAATGCCCTTGCATAAAAACGCTCCAAAGCTGTTTCCAGCATTGCCTATAGCTTCTATGCTGATTTGCCCTTCATTTAAGCCTTTGGCTCCATATACTCTAGTAATCTCGCTTGAAAGCATAGTTGCAAAGGTTCTACTTGAGTTGCTTACCTCTAAAGCAAGCTTGATCTTTTTGCCCTTTGATACAGCTTCTTTGCAAAGGGGTAAAAGCACTCTATAATCAATTGTTTTTTCAAGTTTGTTATCTTTAAAGCCTTGAAAATGCACGGCTGTTTGGTTGTAGGTTGCTAAAGATTTTAAAATGCTATCAAGATTAACCTTGCTTGCCTTGCCTTGTAAATTTTTCTTTTGAAAGAGTTTATCAACCCTGCCTATCATATCATCAAGCTTTTCAAAGCCAAGTTTTGCCATATATTCACGCAGTTCTTCAGCGATAAAACGCATGAAATTTTCTACCCATTCAGGCTTACCTTTAAAACGTCCTCTAAGCTCTAAATCCTGCGTAGCTATACCAAAAGGACAAGTGTTTAAGTGGCATACTCTCATCATCGTACAACCCAGCACGATCAAAGGAGCGATCGCAAAGCCAAATTCCTCAGCCCCTAAAAGTGCAGCCACAGCTAAATCTCGCCCACTCATAAGCTTGCCATCTGTTTCAAGGCGAACCCTATCTCGCAGCTTGTTTAAAATCAAGGTTTGATGAGTCTCAGCAAGCCCTATTTCCCAAGGAATTCCAGCATTAGCTATACTTGTTCTAGGGCTAGCTCCTGTGCCTCCATCATAGCCTGAAACTAAAATGCAGTTTGCCCCAGCCTTAGCTACACCTGCCGCAACCGTTCCTATGCCTGCTTCACTAACTAACTTGACTGAAATGCTGGCTTTATCATTTGCGTTTTTAAGATCATAAATAAGCTGAGCTAAATCCTCAATCGAGTAAATATCATGATGAGGAGGAGGAGAGATCAAAGAAACGCCCGGTGTAGAATGGCGCGCTTTAGCAATCCAAGGATAAACCTTAAAGCCCATGAGCTGTCCGCCCTCTCCGGGCTTTGCACCTTGTGCGACTTTGATTTGCAGTTCTTTGGCATTGACAAGATAATTAATATTTACACCAAAACGCCCACTGGCAACTTGCTTGATAGCTGAGCTTTTATCATCGCCGTTAAGCTCTTTGATATAACGCGTTTCATCTTCGCCACCTTCGCCTGAATTACTTTTTGCTCCCAAACGGTTCATCGCTATGGCAAGGCATTCATGCACTTCTTTTGAGATAGAACCATAACTCATCGCCCCTGTTTTAAAACGTTTGACTATGTTTTCTACGCTTTCAACCTTGTCTAAGCTTATAGCTTCGCTGGTGTCAAAGTCCATTAAATCCCTAATCTTGATAAGCTTGCTATCAACAAGACTGGTGTATTTTTTAAATCTTGCGTAGTCTTTGTTTTTGCACGCTTCTTGTAAATGAAAGATGACTAAAGGATCGATGATATGATCGGTTTTTGTGCTTCTAAAAGCGTGGCTTCCTTTTGAATCAAGAGCCAAATCGTCATTCTTAAAGCCCTCAGTATGCACTTTTTTTAGCTCTTCAAAAAGCTCATCAAGTCCTATACCTTCTATCCTTGAACTGACTGAACCAAAGTATTGTTCGCAAAATTGTGAATTTAAACCTAAACATTCAAAAATCTTTGAGCCATTGTAACTTTGCAGGGTTGAAACGCCCATTTTTGAAGCAATTTTTACAATGCCAGCTGAACTTGCTTTGATGAAGTTTTGCACGGCTTTTTCATAGCTAAGCTCTAATTCACCTTTTTTGATAAGATCATAAATACTCTCATACACCAAATAAGGACAAATTGCTGTTGCTCCAAAGCCTAGCAAACAAGCAAAATGATGAATTTCTCTTGGCTCAGCACTTTTAATAATAATACTTGCGTGTGTGCGTAAAGACTTGCTTACTAGATAGTGATGAAGCCCTGAAACAGCAAGCAAAGAAGGGATATAAGTCTTTGTTTGACTTACGCCCTCATCACTTAAAATCACTATGCAAACACCTTTTTTTATACTTTCCTCAACGCTTTTAAAAAGTTCATCTAAGGCTTGTTTGAGGCTTTTTTTGTGAAAATCAAAAAGTAAAGAAAACTCAGCCACTTCAAAGTCTTTTAAATTTTTAATCTTAAAAAGCTCTTCATTGCTTATCAAAGGAAGCTGAAGCTTTGCTCTTTTGCAGTTTAAGGCACTTGTTTTGAGTAAATTGCCCTCTGTGCCAAGATAAATTCGCGTTGAAGTAACGATTTCTTCGCGTATGGCATCAAGTGGTGGATTTGTAACTTGAGCAAAAAGCTGTTTAAAATAATTAAAAAGCGGTTGAGGCTTTTCATCAAGCACAGCCAAAGGCGTATCAACGCCCATTGAAGCAAGGGCTTCTTTGCCTGTATTTGCCATAGCTAAAACACTCCCCATAAGCTCATCAAAACTCCAGTTAAAAAACTTTTGCAAACGCAAAATTTCAGCCGAGTTTAAAAACTCGTGTTTATAGCCCTTAGAACTTAGTTCTTCTATATGCACAAGGTTTTTAAGCCATTTCTCATAAGGCTTAGCATTTGCATAATGATCCTTTAGCTCCTTATCATCAATCAACCTTCCTTGCTCAGTATCGACAAGCAAAAGCTTACCCGGTTCTAAACGTTTTTTGGCTTTGATATTTTTTTCATCTATCTTTAAAGCTCCTGTCTCACTTGCTAAAATCAAAAAATCATCATTGGTTAAATAATAACGACTCGGACGAAAGCCATTTCTATCAAGGCTTGCACCCATAATAACTCCATCAGTAAAGATGATAGAAGCAGGTCCGTCCCAAGGCTCCATTAAGGTAGAATGATACTCATAAAACGCCCTTTTTTTCGCGTCTATAGTTTTGTTTTTATGCCAAGGTTCTGGTACCATCATCATAAAAGCTTCTTCAAGCGTGCGTCCATTGAGGCTTAAAAACTCTAAAGTATTATCAAACATAGCAGAATCGCTACTTGGCTTTGCGATGATAGGAAATACCTCATCTAAATTTTTAAAATAATCACTTTGCATTAAACCTTCTCTAGCCCTTATGCTACCGATATTTCCTTGTATGGTGTTAATCTCGCCATTATGCACCATATAGCGGTTTGGGTGTGCTCTTTCCCAGCTTGGAAAGGTATTTGTTGAAAAACGCGAATGCACCAAAGCAATAGCAGATTTTAAATTCACATCTTTAAAATCAAGATAAAAATCACTCAGCTGAGTAGAAAGCAACATACCCTTATACACAAGGGTTCTTGAGCTAAAAGAACAGATATAAAACTTAGGCACATTTAAAGCCCTTTTTTCAATAATCCTTCTTGTTTCATACAGCACGCGCTCAAACTCAAGCCCAGCTTTAACTTCTTTTGGACGCTTTACAAAGGCTTGCAAAAAATACGGCATAGCCTTTAAAGCAGTATGCCCTATATCGCTAGGATTAACAGGCACAACTCTAAAGCCTAAAAACTCAAGATTTTTATCTTTTAAGCCTTGCAAAAACAAAGCCTTAGCTTGCTCTTTTGCTTCAGTATTTGGGGATAAAAACATTTGTGCTACAGCATAATCGCCTTCTTTAGGGAGTTTAAAGCCAAGTTCTTGACTTGCAAAAAAATCATGTGGCACTTGTATAAGTATGCCAGCTCCATCGCCAGAGTTTTCCTCAGCTCCAGCCCCACCTCTATGCTCAAGCTGCATAAGTATATCAAGAGCATTTTGAATGACTTTATATGAGGCTATGCCCTTGATATTTGCAACCGCTCCTATACCACAGGCATCATGCTCAAAACGCGGATCATAAAGCCCTGTCTTTTGGTTTTTCTCTAAAATATCATCAGTATTCATAGCCTTATCCTTCAAAAATTTAAATAATAAAATGGGTATTATAGCAAATTAACTTTAAATTGAGATTATTTTTTATCTTAAAAAATACTAAAATGAAAAAAAAATATAATAAAATAAAAATTATATCTTAAAACCTACTTCTTTAATAATATAAAAATTTAAGTAAAAATTAATTTATTTCAAAATAAAATCTCTTACTTTAATGAAAATTTTAGGAGAATTGTAGTGGAAAATGTAAAATGTGAAATTCGCAATTTTAAAGACAATATAGAAGATTTTTTTTAAATCTCTCACAAAGAGTATTTGTTTATTTGTAGGAATTGATTCAAAGGTGGCTCACAATGTTTTGTATTGGATATTGATAGAGGCTGTTAAGATGAATAATGCCTTTAAGATCTATGCCCAAACAAAAAGAAAAATGGGACAAGACTTAAAAGAAAATAGCAAAACAATCACTCACGCCATAAATTTGCTAAAAGAACACAACATCATAATCCCTTCACAAAAAGAAAATAAATATACTTACTTTTTAAATCCAAATATATTTGCTCGAAATAGTTTTTTAAATATAACAAAATTAAAACTTGAAAAAAAATTTAATCATGATTTTAAAAAAGGCGAAATGAGTGTTGAAAAAATACTTACAATTTATTACAAAAACTAACTTTAATCTCCCTCCCAAAAAGGGAAGGAGTAAAAAAGGCGGTTTAAATCGCGCCTTTTGGAGCAGAAAAAGCCGTAACTTCTGGTAGTGTTTGTGTAAATTTTTCTATATTTACAAGCCCGGTATGAGCGATATTGCCATTTGCGAGCTTTGAAGTTGGCAGATCAAGCGTAAGCACATTGACACCGCCATATTTGCAAAGTCCATTTTCATCTGGATCATACCAGCCACCCTCGCAAAGCCTTACCACACCTTGCATAATATCATCGCTTAAAACAGCTCCAGCTAAAACCTCGCCTCTTTTATTAAACACGCGCACTACATCGCCATTTTTAATACCAAGTTTTTTAGCATCTTTTTTGTTGATGAGTATAGGCTCTCTGCCATTTACGGCGTATTTTTCACGCAAAGAAGTATGACAAAGCTGAGAGTGCAAGCGATTTGCTGGGTGATTAGTCAGCAAGTGAAAAGGTGTATTTTCGTTTGCATTGCCAAGCCATTCTATAGGCTCAAACCAAGTAGGATGGGCTTTGCAATCATTATATTTATACTTTGCTATACTTTCAGAATAAATTTCTATAAGCCCTGATTCTGTGCCAAGAGCATTTAAGATAGGATCTTCTATAAAGTCAGCAAATCTTACCCATTCCATACTTTCCATGCTTGGCTCAAAAGTGATAGGCTCATTTTTCGCCCAAAATTCCTCAAAGCTTGGCATAGGCGTTGCAAAAGCCTCACCAAAAGCCCTTGTTTGTCTTAAAGCACTTTCATAATACTCTTTGATGAAATCCATAGCCTTTTTACCATTATCACTAAAAGCATTATATACAGCTTTTCCATAAACCTTACAAATATCAGCAAAAATTTCATAATCATCTCTGCTCTCATCAAGTGGTGCTACAGCTTGCTTCATCGGCACAATATGCATATTTGAATAATCCCCAGCCATAGTAATATCATCTCTTTCATAGCTTGAAGTTGCAGGCATAACAATATCAGCCATTTTTGCCGTTGGCGTCCAATAAATTTCATTCACCACAACGGTGCGAGGTTTTCTCCATGCTTTGACATTGGTATTTGTATCTTGATGATGCACAAGAGGATTACCACCCACCCAATAAATAAAATCAATATCTGGATAAGTGATCTTTTCACCATTATGATCTATAGTCTTGCCCGGATGAAGCAAAGCATCAGCTATGCGAGCAAGTGGAAAAGAATGACTCGCAGCATTTTGCAACCATTCAGCCCCGCTTAAAGTTTGAGTGCTTTTTGGCATACCTTGAAATTTACCATTTTTCCAAATTCCAACCGCGCCAGCACTTATACCGCCTATAACACCACCTTTGCAAGTTGGCACACCTCCACCGCTGTAATGATAGCTAAGCCCAAAACCACCGCCTTTTGTGCCGATTTGTCCAAGCATAGAACAAAGCGTTACAAGCATCCAGTGTGGTTGCTCGCCATGATGTGCTCTTTGCATAGCCCAACCGCTCATTATCATCGTAGGATTATCATAAAAGCTTTCAGCAAGTTTTTCAATCACTTTTGGCTCAATGCCACAAATTTCACTCGCCCACTGCACACTTTTAACGATACCATCTTCTTTACCTTCTAAATAAGCTTTAAATTTATCAAAACCGGTAGTGTAGTTTTCTAAGAACTCGTAATTAACCTTTTTTGTAGCGATTAAATGACTTGCCATACCCATCATCATCGCTACATCAGTATTTGGGCGAGGAGCGATCCAATCAGCCTTTAAAAATTTAGCCGTTTGGGTGCGGATAGGATCGATGACAATGACTTTAATCTTGCTTTTTTTAAGCTTTTCAAAGTATTCTAAAGCCTTTTGCTCATTAGCCGTCCAAGAAATTCGCAAGGTTGAAAGCGGATCAGCACCCCAAATGACGACTATCTTGCTTTCATTCAAGATATTTTCCCAAGAAGTTTGTTGCTCATACACCTCAATAGAACCCACCACATAAGGCATTATAACTTGACTAGCTCCGGTTGAATAATCCCCAGTAACGCCCACAAAGCCACCTGTTACATTCATAAAGCGGTGCAAGAGTATGCGTGAGTTTTGCATATTGCCACTGCTTTTCCAGCCGTAACTGCCTGCAAAAACGCCTTGTGAGCCTTTTTGTTTACGAGTTTTAGCAAGCTCTTTGGCGATAAGCTCTATAGCCTTTTCATAACTTACCCTTACAAACTCATCTTTACCGCGAAGCTCTGGTTTAGGGCTGTTAGGGTTTTCAAGGTATGATTTTCTTACATACGGAAAGCGAACGCGGGATTTGTAAATCATATCTGGGGTTTGATACCAAAGCGGATTATCCATATTTGTAAGCTTTCTCCAAGGCTCACTTTTTACGACTACACCATTTTTTATAGTAAGCTTTAAAATACCCCAGTGTGCTGCTGTAATCACTGAACCATTTTTTACAAGTCCTAAATTTGACTTAGAAGCTTCTACGCTAGCATTTGCTAAACTTGGCAAAAAAGGCAAAGTCGCACTTAAGGTTGTTGCTGCTTTTAAAAATCTTCTTCTATCTAACATATTATTTTCCTTTTTTAAAATCTTTTGCATTTTTTTGCAAGTATTCAATCACAAGCCAGCGATCTGCTTTATCAATGCCGGTGCGATCAGCCATTGAGCGAAACACAGCAGGCCAAGCATTAGCTGTGAATTCATTTATCTTGTGTGCGGTATGGCAAATGCCACAATTTTCTGTATAAAGCGAGCTTGCTCGTGCAAGCATTTCTTTATCGCTTTTAGCAAAATCAGCCTTATCAGCCCACATTTGTATGCTCGCTCTGTTCCATTTACCATTTTTACCTTTGCTTTGCTTGATGAAATGAAGCTTGGCATTTTTAGAAAATGCTGCGACGATAATGCGTTGATAATCGTTAAAATACAGCACTGAAGGGGCTTTAGGATTTACAAAACCTGAAATTTCTAGCAAGAGCTTATCGCCCTCAGTTTTAACAACTCTAAAGGCATTTGTTGGCAAAAGCCTGCCAATGACTTTAGTATCGTCTTTGTTTTGATAAAGCGAGATGACTTTATCACTGAAAAGCTCATTTTTAGCAAAACACAAAGAAAAACTTGCCAAAAGAAAGAAAATGAGTTTTTTCATTTTTGCTCCTTGAATAAATTTAAATTTTTATTATTCTATTTTAAAGATAATAAATTATTTCTTAAATAAATATCAAATTTTTTAAATGCTTGTAAAATAGTAATTTAATATTATGCTTAATTTCAAATTTTATATTATTCTAAAGCGATGCAAAATTAAATCTTATTAACTCAATGTTTGCTTAAAATTTATTATAATCCCGCTTTAAATTTACACTCAAATTTTAAGGAAAAGCTGTGAAAAAACAAACAAAAATCAGCACTAATCTTGCTTGGGCTTTAATCATACTTGGAGGTATTGTTGAGTGCTTTTGGGTAAATGGGCTTAAACACGCTGATAATTTTGCTCTTTATATCTTTACAGGACTTGGCATACTCATTTCTTTTTGCTGTGCGATTTTGGCGATGAAAAAGATAGAGGTAAGTATCGCTTATGCTGTATTTGTAGGTATTGGCACGGCTGGGGTAGTTTTAGGCGAAATGTTTATCTTTAATGAGCCTTTTTCATGGCTTAAAATTTCTCTTATTAGCGTGCTTATACTTAGCGTCATAGGACTTAAGTTTATGAGTCAAGAACATGATGAAGAAAGTGTGGAGAAACTAAGCTCTGATCTTGGTTTAAACGAGCTTGAAGATGAGCTTTTAGGAGAGATAAAATGAGCTGGTTTTGTTTAATACTTGCTGGGTGTATCGAAATTCTTGGTGTGATCGCGATGAAAAAGCACATACAAAGCGGAAAAAAGATATATTTTCTTGCCATTGTTATTTTATTTATGTGCTCTTTTGGCTTTTTGTCTTTGGCTATGCGTGAAATTTCAGCTGGCACAGCTTATGCGATATGGACAGGTATAGGAGCTGGCGGGGGCGTGATCGTGGGCGTGCTTTTTTTCAAAGAAAGCAAAAATGCTTTAAAACTTGTTTTTGTAGGGCTTATCTTGCTGTGTAGTGTAGGTTTAAAGCTTGTTTCTCATTAAATTTAACGCACAAAGAAAAATACAAGCACGAAGCCAAGCACAAGCAAGATCACAAAAAGCACAAAAGCAAGCTTAAAAGCGTCTTTTCCAAGACTTGCAAAGCTTTTAAGATCAATTTGCAAGCCCAAAGCTGCCATAGCTGCACTTAGACTTAAAACGCAAAGAATTTTAAAAAAGTCAAGTAAAAATTCAGGCAAAGGAACAAAAGAATGAAAAATTATCACAGCCAAAAAAGCAAGCGCAAAATAAGGGATATGAAGTTTTCTTTTCTCCCCTTGCTCGCTTTTACTAAAGCACAAAGGTAAGATCAAAAGCACAGGCACAAGCAAGATCACGCGTATCATCTTAATGATGATCGCCACAGCCGCACTTTCATCGCTAATACTACTTGCTGCTCCTACAACATTTGCCACTTCATGCAAAGCAAGTCCTATATAAACGCCCATTTGCGTGTCATCAAAGGGTAAAATTCCACTAAAATATAACAAAGGATACACAAGCATAGATAAAAGCCCAAAAACCACTACTGAAGAGATCGCAATAACGCTTTTTTGAGCTTTGCTACGAAAAGCACTTTCTAAAGCCAAAACCGCAGCTGCTCCACAGATCGCACTTCCACCACTGATTAAGATCGCAAGTTCTTTATCTATCTTAAAATACCGCACGCCTATACAAATTCCAAGCCCCAAAACAAATACAACAACACATAAAGCAAGCAAAACTCCACTTATACCGACATTTGCGATATCTAAAAGCGAGACATTAAAACCATACAAAATAATGCCAAATCGAAGCAATTTTTTCGCACTAAAGCTTACACCTTTATCAAAATTTGAATGCACCTTAAGATACAAAGGTGATAAACACGCTGCTAAGACAATGGCTATGATTAAAGGCGAAAGATGTAAAGCCTCAAAAAAAGAAAGCTTAGCTAGAAAAAAGCCCATTAAAGCAAGACAAGAAGTAAGTGCGAAACCTTTGATAAAATTTGACATTATTTTTCCTTAAAACTAAAAATTATAGCATTTTGTGTGAAAATTTAAAACAAAATTTGCATTTATTTTTTTGAAATAACACCTTCACACCCAAATAAAAATTATGCAATTTTAAAATAAAAATAGAAATAAATTATGCTACAATAACATAATTTTAATTTTTAAGGAAAAATAATGAAAAAAATGCTTTTTGTTTTAGCAAGTTTATTACTTGCAAGTTCTTTGTGGGCTGAAAAAATCAGCGTATTTGTAGCTTCTTCAGCTTCAAAAGCTATGCAAGAAGTTAAAAATGAGTTTATCAAAAAACACCCAAAAGATGAGGTTGAGCTTATATTTGGGGCTTCTGGCAAGCATTATCAGCTTTTAAAAGAGGGGCGTGAGTTTGATCTTTTCTTTTCAGCTGATGCAAAATACGCCGCACAGATTGAAAAAGATGGCAATGCCATCACTAAGCCAGCTGTGTATGCTCTAGGCGTTGTGGCTCTTTACTCTCTTGATGAGAAGTTTTTACAAGGTGGCTTAGAAGCTCTTGCAAGTAAAGCAAAAGACATAAAACACTTAAGCATAGCCAATCCAAAAGTCGCTCCTTATGGAGTAGCAGCTGAGCAAAGTCTTAAGAACTTAAAAATTTATGATATTTTTAAAGATAAAATCGTCTTAGGCGATAATATCTCTCAACCTGTTATTCATGTTGATACAGCTGCTGCTGAAGTTGGTATAGTTGCTTATTCTTTAGTTTCACCTATAAATAAGCCAAAAGGTAAAGCCGTGCTTGTTGATAGTAAGCTTTTTAGCCCACTTGAGCAAAGTTTTGTCATCACAAAATACGCTAAGGGCAAAAAACTTGCCACTGAGTTTTCAAATTTTGTACTTTCTAAAGAAGGCAAGGCTATCATTGAAAAATATGGCTTTGGCACAAGATAAATGAATGTGCTTGCTGGAAAAATCCTAAGCTTTCATCACAAAGATGAAATTTCCCTTGTAAAAGTTGAACTTGAGCGAGGGGAAATTTTTAATGTTTTAATGCTTGATTTTCCTTCTTTGCAAGCTAAGCTCAACTCAAACATAGAATTACTTTTTAAAGAAGATGAGCTGATCTTAAGCTCTAAAGAACTACCTTTAGGCGTTGAAAACAAGCTTAGCTTAGAAATTCAAAGCTTTACAAAAGGCGCAATTCTTAGCCAAGTTTTTTTTAAAGATAATTTAAGTGCTTTGCTGAGTAATGAAGCCTTTGAGCTTTTAAATTTAGCTCCTTCACAAAAGATTTTTGGCTATATAAAGCCAAGTGATATTATGTTAAAAGTGTAAAATATGCAGATTTTAAACCCTGAGTTTTTACAAACCTTGTTTTTAACCTTTAAACTTGCTTTTATCACTACTTTTTTGCTTTTTTTTATAGCTGTGGCTTTAGCTTATGCTCTTGTTTATACAAATTTTCGTTTTAAAAGCGTGGTGCAAGTTATCGTTTCTATGCCTTTGGTGCTACCGCCTAGCGTGCTTGGTTTTTATTTTTTAATGGCTTTTTCTCCAGCAAATTTTTTTGGACGCTTTTTAGATGAAACTTTTGGTATAAAGCTTGTTTTTAGCTTTGAAGGGCTTGTAATTGCTAGTATTATCTTTTCTTTGCCTTTTATGGTTTCTCCTATTCAAAGTGCTTTTTCAAGTGTGCCAAAAAATCTTATTGAAGTATCTTATACCTTAGGAAAAAGCAAATTTATCACACTTTTAAGAGTGATTATACCAAGCTCAAAGGTAGGTATTTTTACAGGTTGTGTTTTAGCTTTTGCTCATACTATAGGCGAATTTGGCGTTGTGATGATGATAGGCGGACATAAAAAAGGCGAAACTTTGGTTGCTAGCATAGCTATATATGATGAGCTTGAGGCTTTAAATTACACTCTAGCACACCAATACGCCTTTGTGCTTTTTGCGCTTTCTTTTATCATACTTTTAAGCTTGTTCTTTGTCAATAAAAAATTCACTTCCTTTTAGGCGAAAAAATGATTAAAATCCACATCAAACATCCTATGAAAACAGCAAATGGCGATACATTTTTAGAAGTTCAAAAAGAGCTAAGGGCTGAGGAGTTTGTATGTATATTTGGTGAAAGCGGGGCTGGAAAGACGACGATTTTACGCATTATCGCTGGACTTATAAAACCAGAGTTTGGCTATATAAAGGTGAATGATGAGCTTTGGCAAGATAGTCATAAAAATATCTTTTTGCCTCCTCAAAAAAGAAAGGTAGGCTTTGTCTTTCAAGACTATGCACTTTTTTCACACTTAAATGTGCGTGAAAATTTAGCCTTTGCTTTAAAAGGCGAGCAAAAAAAGATCGATGAGCTTTTAGAATTAATGAACTTAAAAAGCCTTGAAAAAGCCTATCCACACCAGCTTTCAGGCGGACAAGCTCAAAGAGTAGCTCTAGCTAGAGCCTTAGCTTTTAATCCTCAAATTCTACTTCTTGATGAGCCCTTATCTGCGCTTGATTTTAAGATGAGAGGCTTTTTACAAGATGAACTTTTAAAGCTTACAAGGCATTTTAAGCTTACAACTTTGCTTGTAAGTCATGATATAGGCGAAATTTACAAGCTTGCTTCAAGAGTGATTAAGCTTGAATATGGAAAATGCATTCAAGATGGCAAGCCAAGCGAGCTTTTTTCACGCTCAAACTTTTCAGCCAAACTACAATTTAGCGCCACTGTGCTTGAGATTAAAAAAGCTGATATTTTAATCATACTCACACTTTTAATAAACCAAGAGCTTGTTAAAATCACGCTAAGCGAGGCTGAGTTTAAGCAAAATTACGCCTCACTTAAGATAGGCGATACTCTAATCATCGCTGGGAAAGCCTTTAATCCTCTCATACTTAAACTTGAAAAATAAAACTTAATGTAGTCAAAAAGTTTCTTAGTAGCATTAAAATTTTATTCTTTATTTTTTATGAAAGGATACATATGCAAGAAAAGAGCTGTGAAAGAAGGGCTTTTTTACGCGGTGCTGCTGTGGCTTCTATGGTAAGTTTTTTTGGCGGTATAAATCTTAGTGCAAGTTTGCTTAAAGACAAAGAACTTTTAGGCTTTAAGGCTATAAAATCAAGCACTGAAGATAAGGTTATAGTCCCACAAGGCTATGAAGCAAAGGTGCTTATCACTTGGGGAGATGCCCTTTTTAGCGATGCCTTAGCTTTTGATGAGAGCAAAAATATCACTCAAGCTTCTGTAAAAAACGCTTCTAGGGTTTTTGGCGATAATACCGATGGAATGAGCTTTTTTCCACTAAGCAAAGAAAGAGCTATACTTTGTGTAAATAATGAATACATCAATCCTGAAATCATGTTTAAACATGAGGGTAAAAATTTAAGCAAAACAGATATACAATACGAACAAGCAAGCCTTGGGGTATCTGTTTTTGAGATAGCTAAAAAAGGCGAAAATTATGAAGTTGTCAAAGACTCAAAATACAACCGCCGCATAGACGCACATACCAAAATGAGCGTAAGCGGAGCTGCTGCTAAGGCTGTTTTGGCTGGTAAAAGCTTTGTTTATGGCACTTTAAATAATTGTGCAAATGGACAAACGCCTTGGGGAACTTATCTTACTTGTGAAGAAAATATAGATGATTTTTTTGGCTGCTCTGATGAAAAAATACTTGAAGATGAAAGCTTAAAACGTTATGGCTTTTCAGCTAAAAGCGTGTATGGCTGGGAACAATTTGATCCTAGATTTGATTTGGCAAATGATAAAAATGAAGCCAACCGCTTTGGCTGGGTGGTTGAGATCGATCCTATGAATGCTAACTCAACGCCTATTAAACGCACCGCACTTGGACGTTTTAAACATGAAAATGTCGAGCTTATCGTAGAAAAAGATGGTAGTGTTGTAGCTTATATGGGCGATGATGAGGCAAATGAGTTTATTTATAAATTTGTAAGTAAGCACAAATTTATCAAAGGTAAAGCTGGTGATAAAATCCTTGATGAGGGCACCTTATATGTGGCTCAGTTTAATGGCAAGCAAGATGAGTTTAGAGGCGAGGGTAAATGGCTTGCACTTGAATTTGGCAAAGGCAAGCTCACCCCAGAAAATGGCTTTAAGGATCAAGGCGATGTGCTTATAAAAGCTCGCTTAGCAGGCACTTTAGTAGGAGCTACGCCTATGGATCGTTGTGAATGGATAGCAAGTCATAAGCAAGCTGGATCAAAAGCTGTATTTGCAACGCTTACAAATAATTCTAAACGCAAAGAAGCCAATCCTGCTAATCCTCGTATTAAAAATCTTTACGGACAAATCATACGTTTTGAGCCTAAAAATTCACACACTCAAGATACTTTTACTTGGGAACTTTTTGCGCTTGCTGGCAATCCAGACAATCAAAAAGGACTTTATAAAGGCTCAAATAATATCACCAGTGAAAATAAATTCAATTCCCCAGATGGACTTGCCTTTGATAAAGATGGCAGACTTTGGATACAAACAGATGGCAACTACTCAAATAAAGGAGAATACGAGGGCATGGGAAACAACACCATGCTAGCAGCAAATCCTGCCACAGGAGAGCTAAGACGTTTTTTAACAGGACCAGTAGCATGTGAAGTAACAGGCATAGCCTTTAATGAGGATTATACAACTTTATTTGTAGGCATTCAACACCCAGGAGAAAAGCTTGCAAATTCGCATTTTCCTTATGGAAAAACCCCTCGTTCTGCTATCATGCAAATAAGAAAGCTTGATGGAGGCGTCATAGGAAGCTAAATTTTACACACAAGCTTGCTTTTGATTTTAAGGCAAGCTTGTATTTTAAGCTTTTTTATTATACTCTTTCATATAAATTCGCACTCAAACTACTTAAAATAAGGAAAAAAATGCAAATCAAGCTTGAAGATATAGCCATGAATGAGGACTGGAAAAATTTTTTAAAGCCTCTCTTTTTTGAGCCTTTTTTTTCAAGGATTAAGCAAAATTATATACAGGCTTTGCAAAATGGCAAAACTATCTATCCCCCAGCCAAACTTACTTTTAACGCTTTTAATCTCACGCCTTTACATGAGCTTAAAATCATCTTGCTCGGACAAGATCCTTATCATCAGCCAAATCAGGCTATGGGCTTAAGTTTTAGCGTGCCAAATGGCGTGCGTGTGCCACCATCTTTAATCAATATTTACAAAGAATTACAAGCCGATCTTGGCATACAACCAAGCAAAAATGGGGATTTAACCAAGTGGGCAAGACAAGGAGTTTTGCTTTTAAATGCCATTCTTAGCGTTGAAGCAAACAAAGCAGCAAGTCATCAAAACTTTGGCTGGCAGGAATTTACAGATGCAGTTATCGCTCTTTTAAGTAAGGAAAAACAAGGCTTGGTATTTTTGCTGTGGGGAAATTTTGCTCGCTCTAAAAAAAGCCTTATTGATACAAGCAAACACCTTGTTTTAGAAGCAGCTCATCCTAGCCCGCTTGCTCGCACAGGTTTTTTAGGCTGTAAGCATTTTTCAAAAAGCAATGAATGGCTTATAAAACAAGGTAAAAAGCCTATTGAGTGGGATTTAAATGCTTAGAATTTCAGCTTTGAATAAAGCTGAAATTTTTAGCGAAATAAGCCTTTAAAATCAAAGTCATTTGCTCCCATGAAATTATTGCTTGGAGTGCCTAAGCTAATGGCGGTTGCAAGATCAAGGAGCAGATTTTCTATCTCTTCTCTTTTATCTTCTATATAAGCTAAAACGCCTTTATAATCACTTTTTTCAAGCACAAGCAAAGGATTTTGTATCTCAAAAGCAAAGCTTTGCCCTGAAACGCCGATTGAAAAGCTATTATCAAATAAAGAATTTCCCATAAAAGAGCTATTTTGGATAAGTTGAGAAGTCTGTGCGTCAAGCCCTCTTTTTTGTTCTTCACTTAAATCTTCATCTATCCTTGCTTTTAAATTCTGCTCGATCTTTTTTAAGGACAAATCCAAAACCTGTAAAGCACCGATAAAATCATTCGCGTCATTGATTTGCGTGCAAACTTGCTTCGCGTCAAATTCGCCCTGTGCCTTTACCTCACCTAAGTGTTTTTTGAAAATTTCAAGCTCTTTGCTCATTGTTTTTCCTTCAAATCTAAAATTATATTTAAGAAAAGCAAAAATCGTTCCAAAAATAAAGTTTTTGTTTTTATATAAATTTTGCTAAAATATAGACTTTAAATTTTAAATATAAGGCAAAATCATGCAAATAATGCTCTGTGCGATCTGCAATATCTCAAGTGGAAATTGTTCTGAAGACTGCAAATACTGCACTCAAAGTCGTTTTGTAAAAACTGATATCATTAAATATAAACAAAAAGATATAGAACAAATCGTGCTTGAAGCAAAAATGGCAAAGAAAAACCATGCTTTAGGCTTTTGTTTGGTGAGTGCTGGACTTGGGCTTGATGATACTAAGCTTGAGTATGTTTGCAAAGCAGCTCATGCGGTAAAAAAGGCTGAACCTGAACTCATGCTTATCGCTTGTAACGGACTTGCAAGCCTTGATCAGTGCAAAGAACTTGTTAAGGCTGGGGTATTTTCATATAATCACAATCTTGAAACTTCAAAAGAATTTTATCCTCAAATTTGCAGCACACACAGCTGGCAAAGCAGATTTGAGACGAATTTAAACGCCAAAGAAGCCGGACTTATGCTTTGCTGTGGTGGAATTTATGGACTTGGTGAGAGTGAAGATGATAGGATAAGTTTTAGAAAGAGTTTAAAAGAGCTTGAGCCTTTTTCCTCGCCAATTAATTTTTTTATACACAATGAAAATTTTTCAATCAAGCCTAAAAAACTCAGCACAGATGAAGCCTTAAATATCATCAAACAAAGCAAAAAAGACTTACCAAACACACATATTATGATCGCTGGTGGGCGTGAAGCCGTGCTAAAAGAAAGACAATATGAAGTGTTTGAGTATGGAGCAAGTGCTGTGGTGATAGGGGATTATCTTACCACTAAAGGCGAAGAAGCTTGTAAAGACATACAAGAGCTTGAAAAAAGGGGATTTAGCTTTGTTACACAATGCCATTGACGCTCAAGCTTTAATCGATCTTAAAATTTTACTTGTTATCGCTTGTGTTTTGCTTTTATCACCTTATATAGCCAAGCTTTTAAAGCTGCCTGTTTCAGCTACTGAGATCATACTTGGGGCTTTAGCGGCGTTTTTTGGCTTTGTGGGAAAGAGCGAGAATTTTCATCTTTTGGCTAATGTTGGCTTTTATTTTTTGATGTTTATTGCTGGTATGGAAGTAAATTTAAGACTTTTTTTTACTATGCAAAAAAGCCTTTTTAGACGCAGTATTTTTTATATAAGCTTGCTTTACCTCATCAGTTTTATCGCTGTGAGTGCGTATGGGCTGAGTCTTATTTTTGTCATTATTTTACCGGTGATGAGTGTTGGGCTTTTATCTATTTTGTTTAAAGACTTTGGTAAGGATTGTGAGTGGCTTAATCTTGCTATGCTTGTAGCAACTTTAGCTGAAGTTGTCAGTATCATCTTGCTTACTATCACAGGGGCATTTTTGCAGGATACGACTTTGTTTGATGTGGGGCTAAATTTACTTTATTTGTTTGCATTTTTAGTCTTTTGCTTGTTTGGTTTTAAAATTTTAGGCATTCTTTTTTGGTGGTATCCAAATTTAAGACTTGTTTTAATGCCTTGGCAGGATAAAAACGAAAAAGATATTCGCTTTTGTATGGCGATTTTAATCCTTGTCATCATCACCATGATACTAGCTCATCTTGAAATCGCACTTGGAGCCTTTATAGCAGGCTCATTTATCGCGACTTTTTTCAACCACAAAAAAGACTTAGAAGAAAAGCTTGCTGGCTTTGGATATGGCTTTTTAATCCCGATTTTTTTCATTTATATAGGCTCGACGCTAAATTTACACTTGCTTGTAGAACTAGGTGTGCTTGAAGATGCTTTGTATTTGCTTTTGGCGATGATTGGCTTAAGGCTTGTTTGTGCTTTGGTATTTCTTAAAAAACTTGAGCTTAAAAATACCATTTTATTTGCACTCAGCCACTCCATGCCTTTAACTTTACTTATCGCTACGGCTACGCTTGGTTTTAATGCAAAGGTTATTGATTTTGAGCTTTATTCAGCTTTGATTTTAACAGCTTTACTTGAAGCTGTATTTGCGATGAGCTTGATTAAACTTATCACAAACTTTAAAAAAGTAACAAATGAATATAAAGCTTAAACTAAAAAAGTTACTTTTATACTCAAATTTGACTTTTTGCCTTTCAAAGCTGAGAGTAAATTAAGCCCTTTTTTGTTAGTATATCTTATACATAACTTAACAAGGAGAACGACAATGTCAGATTCAATCAGCGTAACAGACAACAGAAATGGCAAAAGCTACGAATTTCCGATCTATAACGCTTCTATAGGACCAAGCGTAGTAGATATGTCAAGCTTTTATAAGCAAACTGGTTTATTTTCATATGATGAGGGTTTTACCTCAACAGCAAGTTGTAAAAGTGAGATCACCTATATAGATGGAGAAAATGGAGTTTTAATGCACAGGGGCTATCCTATAGAATGGCTTGCTAAAAACAAACTCTTTTTAGATGTGGTGTATTTGCTTTTATATAAAGAGCTTCCAAGTCCACAACGTCTTGAATCCTTTCGCTATGAGCTTAAAAAACGTTCTTTTATCCATGAGGGTATGTGTAAAATTTTTGATGCATTTCCGGATAATGCTCATCCTATGGCTGTGTTACAAGCTGCAACAAGCTCACTTTCAGCCTTTTATCCAGATCATTTAAATATGGATATTAAAGAAGAATATATGGAAATGGCAGCACGAATCATCGCTAAAATGCCTACTATCGCAGCTACAGCTTATCGCTATAAACACGGCTTTCCACCAGCCTATCCAAATTTAGATCGCGGTTTTACTGAAAACTTTTTATATATGCTTCGCACTTATCCTTATGATCATGTTGAGCTTAAGCCTATTGAGATTAAAGCTTTAGACACGGTTTTTATGCTTCATATTGATCATGAGCAAAACGCTTCAACCTCAACCGTTCGTGCTGTTGGCTCAACACATGCTCATCCTTATGCGTGTATTAGTGCTGGTATAGGTGCGCTTTGGGGGCATGCTCATGGAGGAGCAAATGAAGGGGTGATTCGTATGCTTGAGATGATACGCACGCCAGATCGCGTTGATGAGTTTATCAAAAAAGCAAAAGATAAAAACGATCCATTCAGACTTATGGGCTTTGGGCATAGAGTGTATAAAAACTTTGATCCTCGTGCAAAAGTGCTTAAAAAGCTTAGAGATGAGCTTATTGATGCTATAGATATTGATACAAATTTGATTAAAGTCGCTGCTCGTATCGAAGAGATCGCTTTAAGTGATGAGTATTTTGTAAGTCGCAATTTATATCCAAATGTGGATTTTCACAGCGGATTAATACTTAAAGCTCTTGGCATACCAAATGAAATGTTTGCTGTGCTTTTTGTTATCGGCAGAACTCCGGGCTGGATCGCTCAGTGGATAGAGCTTAAAGAACAAGAAAGCCTTAAGATAGTGCGTCCAAGACAACTTTACATCGGAGAAAAACCAAAGGTTTAATCTTTTACCCTATAATCACGCTCATATAAAGGGGTAAAATGAATCTTGATCGCTTGCTTAGTATCGCTTTAGAAGCTAGCTCAAAGGCTTCTAAAGCTATCTTAAATGTAAAAAATGATTTTAAGGTATGGCAAAAAGATGATTTAAGCCCCTTAAGCTCTGCTGATCTAGCTTCAAATGAAGCTTTGATCGAAATTTTAAGTCAAAGCAATATTCCTATTTGCTCTGAAGAAAAGCCTATAAGCTATGATGAAAGAAAGCACTTAAAACACTTCTGGCTTATCGATCCGCTTGATGGCACAAAAGGCTTTATCAAAGGAAGTGATGAATACTGCATACTTATCGCTTTAATAAAAGATCAAAGACCAATTCTAAGCATCATCAAACAACCCAGCACAGATGAATGCTTTTACGCACACAAAGAAAGCAAAGTATATAAAAACGACACCTTGCTTCAAAAAGATGAAAACGCATTTAAAGCAAGCGAAAAAACAGCTCTTGTTAGCGTGCATCACCCAAACGAAAAAAACCAAGCCTTTTTAGATCAAAACGCTCTTGAGACGATTAAGATCAGTTCAGCACTTAAATTTAAGCTCTTGCTTGAAGGAAAGGCTGGCATTTATCATCGTTTTGAAAGCTTGCATTCTTGGGATATAGCCGCTGGGGATTTTTTAGTCAATCAAAATGAAGGCTTGATGTGTGATTTTAACCATACACCCTTACTTTACAATCAAAAAAGCTTCTTATGCCCCGGTTTTATCGCTTTAAGTAAAAAAGAAAACTTTCATACTATTATCTTATAGGAACTTTTTGTGATTCGAATTCTTATTTTTCTTTTTGTGCTATCGCTAAGCTTTTGTTTTGGTAATGAATTTGCCAATAAAATCATCATCAAACTTGAAGCAAATGATGATTTTACGCTTATTGATCTAGGGCAAAGCCAAATTTCAAATAACGAAAAAGCCTTATTTGATAGTTCAAAAGAGCTGGTAAAAAATAATTTATATTTGCGTTATGAGGATAGCTCCAAAGACTTCGTGCTTTTAACCGGCTTTAGCACAGCTTTTAAACTTGATTTAGAAGAATTTAATGCAAGTGCAAATGAACTCAGCGCAGATATCTTTGAACGTTTTGTTGAAAAAGTAAGCCTTGAAAGAAGCTTAGAGCTTTTAAACAAGCAAAATAACATACTTTATCAAACTCCAAGCAACTTTACTGCTCTAAGCAAAGATAAAAAGCATCTTATGTTTGATATATCAAATTTACTCAACTATGAAGCTGATCTTGAAAGAATGTATGCAAAAGCCCCTGAATACATACTTTTCATAGTGCTAGATAATTTCGAGCTAGAAATTCAAAAAAAATGGCTCATGCAAAAAAAAGTCGCAAAAATCGGCGTGCTATATAAAATCGTCAATTTACGCACAAACAAGATCATCAAAAACGAATACCTAAGCTTTTACTTTGATCTTTTAAAGCAAAAAGAAGCTCAAGCAAACTATGAGCTTAGTATCGAGGAAATCAGCTCTTTTTTAAAAGACTATTTCTCCAAACTTGCCACAAAACTTAGATGAGAATAACTTCTTTTTCAAGATGAATGCCAAATTCCTCAAATACTCTTTTTTGAGCCAATTCTATCAAAAAAAGAGCATCTTCAAAGCTTGCGTTTTTGGTATTGATGAGAAAATTTGCATGCTTTTGACTTATCATGGCATCTCCTTTTTTAAAGCCTTTAAGTCCCACAGCTTCGATAAGCCTTCCTGCAAAATCATCTTTTGGGTTTTTAAAGATAGAGCCAAAACTTGCCCCATTTGGCTGGTTGTTTCTAGCTTGTTTTAAAGCCTCATCTTTCTTTTCATCAAAGCCGTATTCAAGCTTAAAAATCGCTTCAAACATCACTTCTTTTACTCCACAACAGCGGTAAGAAAAGGCACAATCTTGCTTTAAAAGCTCTTTATTAGCAGTGTTTATGCTTATGAGGTTTTTGCTGATATTTTCATCTTTTAAGCCAGCATTCATTTTTAAAAGCCCACCTAAAAGCCCGGGAATTTTACCTAAGAATTCAAAGCCGGCAAGATTGTGTTTTTTGGCAAAAAGATAGATTTTTTTAGCATTACACGCACAGCCTATTTTTAACGTGCAAGAGCTTGAGTTTTGCTCCATAACTTCAATAAAGTCAAATTCTTTTCCCAAAAGAGCAAGTTTTTTAGGGCTTGGCGAAACAAGCAAATTGTTTGCCCCACCTACAACAAAGCCCTTAAATTCACGCTTAGTATCTAAAATTTCAACCTCAAATGCCTCGCCTATGCGAACGCTTGAGTATTTTTTAAAATCAACAATCATCGTATAAAAGTTGGAATTTGCTCAAAAATCCCTGTGGTAAAGTCAATCATAGTATTCATCATCCAAGGCATTAAAAAGATCAGCACCACCACAACAAGCAAAATCTTTGGCACAAAAGAAAGCGTCATTTCATTGATCTGCGTTGTAGCTTGAAAGATAGAGATGATAAGCCCAGCGATAAGCCCAGCCAAAAGCATAGGTAAAGAAAGCATAAGCGTTACCTTAAAAGTTTGCACGCCTAAAGCTACTAAAGAACTTTCCATTTAATTCCTCTTCATTTTTGCCTAATTATAGCTTAAATTTCATCATTTTAAACGCAAAATTATGAATTTCTTAAAGCCTCATACTCAAGCGGGATAAGATAATCCTTGCTTTGAATGAGCTTATCATAAAATCCAGCCTTAAAACCAAGCTCAAAAAGCTTATCTACAGCCTTAAACTGAATTTCATTCATACTAATGGAGTTTTTATTTGCATACAAATCAAGATAAGTATGAAGTTTTGCTTCATCAACGCGGATTAAGCCCCTTTGCAAAAGCATTTTGCTTAAGATAGAGCGGTTATGATCAGCTAAACTTACAGCCTGAGTTAAAATTTGCTCTATTTTAATCGCATCGCTAAGCGGTAAAGAACGACGCAAAGCCATTCCACCAAGTGGTAAGGGTAAATTTTCTTTTGCAAACTCAAGCCAAAGATCAAAAATTTCAACCTCCACGCACAAGCTTTCATCAAAATCCAAAATGCTTTCATGGATAAGCACGCCAGCATCAACTTCCCCGCTTAGCACCGCTGCTTCTATCTCAAGGAAATTTTTATATACTATGCGAGCTTGTGGGTATTTAAGGCGAAAGATTAAAGCATTTGTGGTATTTGCTCCACTTAAAGCGACTTTGAAATTTGACTTTAAGTGCGTGCTTTTTTTCTTGATGAGCTTTGGACCATAACCCTCGCCAAAGCTTACTGCTGTGCGTAAAAGAGCGTATTCATCAGCGATTAAAGGATACAGGGCAAAAGAAATGGCACTTGCATCAAAAACATTTTCTAAAGCCTTTTCGTTAAGCGTTTGTATATCAAGGGCTGAGTTTTTAAAACAAAACTCCTCGCCACACCAGCCAAACTTAATCGCCATATACATAAAAATATCATCAGCATCAGGAGAATGAGCCACTTCAACTAACTTTTTCACTTCAAGCCTTTTTGTAAATTTTTAAAACAAGGCTATATTATAGCACTTTTTAGCTAATTTTACTGAACTAAAATCAAGTATTTTAAATGCTTGGATAGAAATTTTTCATTTTTTATACGAAATAAAACTTTCCTTAAACATAAATGGTGTAAAATAAAACTTTGAATTTTACAAAGGAAAGAGTATGGATGAAAGCAAGAAAAAATCCCTTGATGCAGCACTAAAAAGCCTAGATAAAACCTTTGGCAAAGGCACTATACTAAGACTTGGCGACAAAGAAGTCGAACACATTGACTTTATCAGCACAGGCTCAGTTGGGCTTGATCTTGCTCTTGGCATAGGAGGTGTGCCAAAGGGTAGGATTATAGAAATTTATGGACCAGAAGCCAGCGGTAAAACAACCCTTACCCTTCATATCATCGCAGAGTGTCAAAAAGCTGGTGGAGTATGTGCTTTTATAGACGCTGAACACGCTCTTGATGTAAAATATGCTAAAAATTTAGGCGTAGATACAGATAATCTTTACATCTCTCAACCAGACTTTGGCGAGCAAGCCTTAGAAATCGTTGAAACCATAGCTAGAAGTGGAGCAATTGATCTTATCGTCGTTGATAGTGTGGCAGCTCTTACACCAAAGGCTGAGATAGAAGGAGATATGGGCGATCAACATGTGGGGCTTCAAGCGCGTTTGATGAGTCAAGCCTTAAGAAAGCTTACTGGTATAGTGCATAAAATGAACTGCACCGTGATTTTCATCAATCAAATTCGTATGAAAATAGGTGCTATGGGTTATGGCACTCCAGAAACTACCACAGGGGGAAATGCTTTGAAATTCTATTCTTCAGTGCGTTTAGATGTAAGAAGGATAGCCACTTTAAAGCAAAATGAAGAGCCAATTGGCAACCGCGTTAAAGTAAAAGTAGCCAAAAATAAAGTCGCGCCTCCTTTTAAACAGGCTGAATTTGATGTAATGTTTGGCGAGGGAATTTCTAAAGAAGGCGAAATCGTTGATTATGGTGTAAAGCTTGATATTATCGATAAAAGCGGAGCGTGGTTTTCTTATAAGGCAAGCAAATTAGGACAAGGTAGAGAAAATGCTAAGGCTTACTTGAAAGAAAATCCAGCCATAGCTGAAGAAATAGTCACAGCCATACAAGGTTCTATGGGTATAGAAGGAGCTTTAGCAAGTGATGATAAAGAGGAGGAAGAAGAATGAAAATCAAAGACATAAGAGCCTTTGAAGTGCTTGATAGCAGAGGCAATCCAACCATAAAAGCAGAAGTTTTACTTGAAGATGGATCAGTCGGAGCTGCTATAGTTCCAAGTGGAGCAAGCACAGGCTCAAAAGAAGCCTTAGAGCTTAGGGATAAAGATGCACGATTTGGCGGCAAGGGCGTTTTAAAAGCTGTAGCAAATGTCAATGGCACAATTGCTCAAAATTTAAGAGGCTTAAGCGCTTTTAATCAAAACAAGGTCGATCAAAGCTTACTTGAACTTGATGGCAGTAAAAATTATGCAAATTTAGGAGCAAATGCGACTTTAGGTGTAAGTATGGCAGTAGCGCGCGCAGCTGCAAATTCGCTGAATATCCCTTTATATCGATACTTAGGCGGAGCAAACGCAAGCGTGTTACCGGTACCAATGTGTAATATCATCAATGGAGGCGCTCACGCAAACAATAGCGTGGATTTTCAAGAATTTATGATTATGCCTTTTGGTTTTACTAGTTTTAAAGAGGCTTTAAGAGCAGTATGTGAAATTTATGCAAGCTTAAAAAGCGAGCTTGCAAGTTTAGGGCATTCAACCGCACTTGGCGATGAGGGAGGCTTTGCTCCAAATTTAGCTAATAATACCGAGCCTATCGAGCTTTTAATGACTTGTATCAAAAAAGCAGGCTATGAAAATAAAGTCAAAATCGCTCTTGATGTTGCAAGCACAGAGCTTTACAAAAACGGTAAATACGAGCTTGAGGGCAAGAGCTTTTCAAGTGAGGATTTAATCGCTCGCTATGTAGAACTTTGTGCGAAGTATCCAATTTGTAGCATTGAAGATGGTTTGGCTGAAGATGATTATGAGGGTTGGATCAAGCTTACTGAAGCTTTGGGTAAGAAAATTCAGCTTGTGGGCGATGATTTATTTGTAACTAATGAAGAAATTTTGCGTGAGGGTATCATTAAAAAAATGGCAAATGCTGTTTTAATCAAACCAAATCAAATCGGCACTATCACACAAACGATGAAAACAGTGCGTTTGGCTCAAAGGCATAATTACAAATGCGTGATGAGTCACCGCTCTGGGGAAAGTGAAGATGATTTTATCGCTGATTTTGCTGTGGCTTTAAACACAGGGCAGATTAAAACAGGAGCTTTAGCAAGAGCTGAACGCACCGCAAAATACAACCGCTTGCTTGAGATAGAGCTTTCAAGTGATGAATTTATAGGAGATAAACTCTGAGCGATTTACTCAAAGAATACGATGAACGCACTCGTAAAAAAGAATTCCGCAAAGAGTTATTAAGGCTTTGCGCGTATGGCTTTTGTGCGATCATCGCAGCGATTTATTTTGGTAATATGCTTTTTGGGCAAAGCTCGCTTGAAACCTTGCTTGCCCTTGAAGCCACTAAAAAAGAGCTTAATCAACGCATTGCATGGCTAAAGACACAAAATGCTTTGGCGCAAAAAGAGTATTTTGAACTCAAAGGACTGTATCCAAATGAAAACAAATAATTTATTTTTTATTTTTTTATTATGTTTGAGTTTAAACGCTGATCAAAATCCTTTTATCAGCCCTCAAAGCATAGATCAAAACGCTATTGCACCAGAATTTGACAAGGCTGAAATTCGCTTTAATTCAGACGCTAGGATTTTAAAAAGCATTCAACTTGAATACATAGCCCTTGATGGCTCGACAAAAACTCTAGTCGTGGATATCAACAAAAGCATAGATTGGCACAATCTTTACTTACTTAGCAAGGCTTCAAAGCCAAATTCTACAGCCGTGCTTGATGTATCTGTTACCATACCAGAAAAAGCTCTTCCTACAGAAGCTGAACTTAATTCAAGCACTGAATTTCAATTCCCAGAAAATAATGGCAAACTTGAAGAATTTATCTCTTTTGCAAGCTTTAATAACCGCATTAAAATCAACACTCAAGATGAGATGATTAGCGATTTTATCGTGGGAAATCCAAGCAAAATCGTGCTTGATTTTAAAAGAGACACTGCCTTTAATACCAAAAATATCAAACTTGGCTCAAACACACCTTTCACAAGAATGATACTTGGCTCGCACAAAGGCTATTACCGCCTTGTTATTTATATGGACGGCAAGTATAATTACCGCCTTGAAAAAGACGCTAGCGGCTACACCTTGCACCTTTTATAATGCCAACAAAAGAAAATTTACTTTTTATCTCGCTTTGCTATCTGGGCGTAGTGCTGTATATGCTTTTGCAAGCTCATTTTTTCTTTGCTGTAGCTCTTGTGCTTTTTTATGTCCTTATCGCCTTTGTGTTTTTTTATCTTGATAAAAACAAAAAAGCTTGAAATAAAAAACTAAATATTAGCTTATTTGTGATAAAATAACGCTTTTATTTGCAAATACAAGAAAGGTAAATCCATGAAAGCTGAAGCAAAAAAAATTTGGATGGACGGCAAAATCATTGATTTTAAAGATGCAACTATACATGTTTTAACTCACTCTTTACACTATGGAAATGCTGTATTTGAAGGAACTCGTGTATATAAAACAGATAAAGGCTTGGCTATTTATCGCTTGCAAGATCATACAAAAAGATTATTAGAAAGTGCTAAAATCACGCTGATTGATTGCCCTTATTCTCAAAGTGAGCTAGAACAAGCTCAAATTGAACTTATTAAAGCAAATGAATTTAACACAAATGCCTATCTTCGCCCTATTATATTTTTAGGCGATGGCACTATGGGTGTGTATCATAAAAACGCGCCCGTTCGCACAGCAATTGCTGCTTGGGAAGTAGGAGCATATCTTGGCGAAGAAGGCTTGAAAAAAGGTATAAAAGTCAAAATTTCAAGTTTTGCAAGAAATTCAGTCAAAAGCTCTATGGGCAAAGCAAAAGCAAGCGCAAACTACTTAAATTCACAGCTTGCAAAATACGAAGCCATAGAAGCAGGCTATGAAGAAGCGTTAATGCTTGATGAAGAAGGCTTTGTGGCTGAAGGCACAGGTGAATGCTTTTTTATCGTTAAAAATGGCGTTTTAATCACTCCACCAAATGATTTTTCACTTAAAAGTATCACTCAAGATAGCGTGATTAAGATCGCTGAGGAGCTGAATTTAGAAGTTAGACGCCAAAGAATTTCAAGAGATGAAGTTTATACCGCTGATGAAGCTTTTTTCACAGGCACAGCAGCTGAAGTTACACCGATTAACAATATAGACGCACGCATTATAGGGCAAGGGCAACGAGGTGAGCTTACTAAGCTTATACAAGATGCGTATTTTGATGTGGTGTATGGACGCAACGAGAAATTCAGCTCATTTTTAACTTATATCAACTAAAAAGGACATAAATGCCAGCAGATTTAAATGATTATTTTAACAAAAAAAACGGCAACTCAAGTGGTAACAAAGACAGACAAAGCTTTAATTTCAAAGCCCCAGAATTTAATTTCAAAGGCTTTGGTAAATTTTCTCCGCTCATTTACACTCTCATTATCCTTGTGCTTATCTTAGTGCTTGCAAAGCCCTTTGCTATAGTTAATGAAGGTGAAAAAGGTATCAAAGTAACCACAGGAAGTTATGATCCTGTGCCTTTAAATTCAGGGCTTCATTTTTTCGTGCCTATCTTTCAAAAAATCATTATCGTAGATACTCGCCAAAGACAGATGACTTACACCACTTCAGAAGCTCCAACGACGATTCAGCAAAGCTCGGGCATAGTTGAAAAAAGCTCTATTTCTGTGCTTGACTCAAGAGGCTTAACCGTGCTTGTTAATATCACGGTTAAATACAGCCTCAATCCAGATGAAGTTTCACGCACCATAGCCCTTTATAATCTTAACTGGGAAAACAAAATCATCGATCCAACCGTGCGCGATGTGGTTCAAAGTGTGATCGGCAAATACACCGCAGAAGAATTACCAGCCAATCGTAACGCTATCGCACAGCAGATTAATGATGGCATTACTAAAACCATCACTTCTTTACAAAATGCGCCGGTATGGCTTCAAGATGTGCATTTAAGAGAAATCATACTTCCAGCAAGCGTAAAAGAACAAATCGAAAGAGTGCAAATCGCTAGACAAGAAGCCGAACGCGCCACTCAAGAAGCTATTAGAAAAGCAACTTTAGCAGAAGGTGAAGCAAACGCAACCATCATTAGCTCAAAAGGACGAGCAGACGCAGCGCGCATAGAAGCTGACGCGCAAGCTTATGCAAACAAAGAAATCGCGCAAAGCCTAAATAATCCGCTTTTAAATTTAAAGCAAATCGAAGTGCAAGGCAAATTTAACGAAGCCCTACAAAACAACAAAGACGCAAAAATCTTTCTAACACCGGGCGGATCAGTGCCAAATATCTGGGTAGATACCAAAGATACCAAACAACAAAGCTCAGTAGGCACAAGATAGCAAAGAGGAAACGAGCATGGCAGACGGGCTAAGAGAAAATTTACTCTTTTATCTTAAGCACCTTTATCCAGTGGATTTTTTGTTTGCCTTGCTCGTTGTTTTTATCTTTATCTGCGTGCTTTTATTTGTCGCTTTTTTGCGAAATTCCCCTATCATCGCTACTTTACTCATCTTGTTTAACTTTATCTTTTGTTCGTGTTTGGCTGTGTATGGATACCAATTCATAGACTCAAAAGTGCGTCAAAGAGCTGTAAATATAGTCAATGAAAATTTTTATGGCAGTTCAAATTTCGCCCTTGACTTTAGTATCAGCAATGACTCAAAATACAATTTCAAATACTGCAAAGTTAAAGCCAAAATTTACGATCAAGCCGACGCAAACGCTAGTTTTATCACGCGTTTAAAAAGCGAGTATATCCCCATACGCGTAAAAAGCAAAACCATAGATGAACTTTTAAAAGGACAAAGCAAAGATCAACGCATTAACTTTGAAAATTTAAGCCACGAAAACAATTTTTCAGTAAAACTTCAAAGCGAGTGTTTTTAATGACTATCTTTCATTTTATCGTATGTATAGTGTGCTTGCTTGCTTTTGTGCTAGGTTGCGTGATTATCTTTATCAAGGTAAAACAGCTTCACACTGCTATAGCGTGCTATTTTATCAATATACTCATCACTTCCATACTGATATATTCACTCTTTTTAACAATAGAACAATACACCAAACAAGCTGAAATTTCAAATGTCAAATTCATAAGAAATCTTCGCACCGAAAGCGTTGTCATCAGTGGCAGAGTAACAAATAAAACCAAATTTGACATCAACAAATGTTTTTTAGAACTCACCATAACAAACAAAGTCGGTGGTGGCGAAGGAGCTTTTAAAGCAGACTCAAGCAAAACTATCCAAAGAGGCTCAAACAGCGTGCATTATGATATACAGATCATCAAAACCCTGCCCGGAAATACTTACAAGGACTTTCAAGCTCAAATTCCCTTTCCACCGCAGTTTGTGAATGTCGAGTTTTATCATCTTTTACATTGTATATAAGCTCTTTTAAATTTTTGTATCATTGTAAGGGGCAAAGTGATTGTTTTTTTATCAAGCTTTAAAGCACCCAGCCCGCGACTTCTTAAGGGTGCTTGATTTGTGTTTAAGTTATGCTTAAGCGGGCTTTAGATATTATATCAGTGTTTATTTAGGTTTCTAGTTGAGGAGTTGTAAAAACTCTTTGGCTAGTTGCAAAATCAAGATAATGATCTTTAAGACTTTCTCTATCATTTATCCACCCCTTTCCGCACCGAAAAGAAGTTAAGCACTTAAACGCCGAGAATTCTAGCTGAATTTACTTTTAAAAGTGCTTAATATAAAAAATTGCAAAAACAAAAATTTTATATTTTTAAGCGATTATTTTTTATCAAGCTTTAAAGCACCCAGCCCGCGACTTCTTAAGGGTGCTTGATTTGTGTTTAAGTTATGCTTAAGCGGGCGTTTTGTATAATTTAGTTTGGAATTTATAGAGTTTTGTCAAGGAGTTTTAAAAGCTCCCTGATAAGCTCAAGTATCAAAATAAGAATTTTTAAAAACTTACCTATCAAATCAAGCCCTCCTTTCCGCACCGAAAAGAAGTTAAGCACTTAAACGCCGAGAATTCTAGCTGAATTTACTTTTAAAAGTGCTTAATATAAAAAATTGCAAAAGTAAAAAGTTTATATTTTTTAAGTGATTGTTTTTTATCAAGCTTTAAAGCACCCAGCCCGCGACTTCTTAAGGGTGCTTGATTTGTGTTTAAGTTATGCTTAAGCGGGCGTTTTGTATAATTTAGTTTGGAATTTTAAAGGTAACTAGTTGAGGAGTTGTAACAACTCTTTGGCTAGTTGCAAAATCAAGATAATAATCTTTAAGACTTTCTCTATCATTTATCCACCCCTTTCCGCACCGAAAAGAAGTTAAGCACTTAAACGAGAAAATTATAACTGAACTTGCTTTTAAAAGTGCTTAATATAAAAAATTGCAAAAGTAAAAATTTTATATTTTTAAGCGATTATTTTTTATTAAGCTTTAAAAAGCACCCAGCCCGCGACTTCTTAAGGGTGCTTGATTTGTGTTTAAGTTATGCTTAAGCGGGCGTTTTGTATAATCTAGCTTGGAATTTATAGAGTTTTGTCAAGGAGTTTTAAAAGCTCCCTGATAAGCTCAAGTATCAAAATAAGAATTTTTAAAAACTTACCTATCAAATCAAGCCCTCCTTTCCGCACCGAAAAGAAGTTAAGCACTTAAACGCCGAGAATTCTAGCTGAATTTACTTTTAAAAGTGCTTAATATAAAAAGTTTGCAAAAGTGAATTCTTTATATTTTTGCGGATTTGTTTTGTTTTTTTCAAAAGTTGGAACACTTCTTGCTTATGTATTGCAAACAATATTTCATAAAGGATTCACTATGATGAGATCACTTTGGTCTGGAGTATCTGGACTTAGAATGCACCAAATCGGTATGGATGTTGAGGGTAATAACATCGCCAATGTTAGCACCAACGGCTTTAAATACTCTCGTGTTAATTACAGCACTATGTTTTCTCAAACTATGGCTATCGCTACGCGTCCAACAGGCGAACTAGGCGGACAAAATGCGATGCAAATCGGGCTTGGTGTAAATGCAAACTCAACTTATCGTATCCACTCACAAGGAAGTATCACAAGAACAGATAGCAACTATGATATAGCGATCAATGGAAATGGATTTTTCTTAGTGAGTGATGATGGCGGAGACAGCAAATACCTCACAAGAGACGGCGCATTTAATGTTGATGCGGCTGGAAATTTTGTCAATGCTTCAGGTTATGTCGTGCAAGGCTGGGTAAGAAACCCTACCACAGGACGCGTTGATACCACCGTGCCAGCAGGCAATATCAGCTGGGATCCTGCTATGCAACTTCCAGCAAATCCTAGCTCACAAATTTATCTTAATGCTTCTTTAAATAGTGGCTTAAAGATCGATGAAGCAACTTCAAGAGTGATTTATAGCCTTGATTCAGTGTATAATTACAACACCAAAACAGGACAAGCTACTGATGAAAACGATAGTGGCACAACGCAGTTTTATACCACTTCAAACAACGAGCAAGCCGTAACTGAAAAAGGTGTGGATTTTGCTTCTTTGTTTGATGGTGATTCATATCAAAGCTTAAATGTTCGTGATGGACAAGGCATTTGGATGAGTTTTGCTGATGCTGAGTTTAGCACAAATAAAACTGGACTTAATGCTTTTGATCCAAATTTAACTCAAAGTCAAACCGCTGCATTTTGGGGAAGCACAAATGGCAATGTGCAACCAAATACCGTAAATTTAGATATCACGATAAATGGCGTTGCTATACAAAACAACACTATCACTAGCCTTGATCAAGCGATCCAATACATCAACACCTTTACCGCAGCTACAGATACCAGAGAGGGCACAGGTGTAAGAGCGGTAAAAAATGCTGATGGTTCAGGTATAGACTTTATCAATACCAATGCAAACGGCACAACTGATAGTATGAAAAATATCAATTTAGTAGTCAATGCTGCTAACACAGCCGGTGAAGCACATAATATCACTTATAATGCAGCCACTCAAACATTTGTTACAGCTGCCTTAGCAAGAAATACTCCAGCTGGACAAACTGGAACTCCATCTTTATGGACTGCTGATGGCACAAATGTTACAGCAACCATAACCGGTGCTGGAACAGCTGGTGCGGCTATAGCTTTTACTACAGGAGCTGCATATGGCACAGATGCCACTAGCAACCTAACCCTTAATAGCGTGCGAGTTATTACCGCTCACAAATACACTTATAGTTCTTCGGCTCAAAATTTATCGCCGATGTATAATCCAGATGGTGGAGTGCAATACACTCCAGGCGTTGGCGCAAATGCAAACAATTTGACATGGCCAGCCACCGATCAAGGTGTAGCTTCACAAAACTACTACAACGCTGTTGTGAATGGTAGTCTTAAAAATAGCGACACAAGGGTATTTCACTCAACAGAAGACTTAAGAGAGCTTTTGCAAAGAGATGCAAGGTATGGGGTGGATTATGATGGCACAGGCACACATGATACAGGCGATTTGAATGAAAAAGTCAAGGTTGTAGTCAATGAAACTGGAAACTATGTGATCTCAAATCCAAATGAAACCACCACAACACCATCTTTAACAACGATAGGTGGTGCTGCGTCGGCTCCTTTAACCGCTGATCCTAAAAATATGAATTTCCAAGCTACAGAGTATCAAGACGCAGCTGGAACGATCAGCAAAAATACAGCCTTTTCAAATGTCTTTCAAGGCTGGGAAGGCAATCTTAACACCGGCACAGCAAACAAATCCACCAAAGACTTAGCCTTAAGTGCCTTTGGGGCTTCTTTGCAAGTCTTTGACTCTTTAGGAACTGAACATCTTATCAGTGTTGAGTGGGTAAAACAATCCACCACACTTGATGGAGGTAATGAATGGCAAATGATTATAAAAGTGCCAGAACCTGCTACGATCAACACTACAGGCGATGGTCCAACAAACATAGTCGTAGGAAATGTGCGTTTTGGTAATGATGGCTCTTTGATCTCATATAGCCCAAGAACGATTAATTTCAGCGGAAACAACGGCTCAGCACCAAATCAACAAATTTCTTTGAATTTGGGATCTTCTGGGGACTTTGATGGACTTGTCAGCAACGATCAAACCTCAGCCTTACAAAAACAACAAACAGACGGCTATAAACCGGGCTCTTTAAGACAAGGTGCGGAAAATATCCGCGTGGATCAACAAGGCAATATCATCGGAAGCTTTGATAATGGAATCCAACTTGTCCTTGCTCGTGTAGCTATGGGTAATGTAACAAATGATGCTGGGCTTGAAGATATGGGAGGCAACCTCTACCGCGTCAGTGCAAACTCTGGGGACTTAACCATAGGCACTTCAGGCACAGGCGGACGAGGCACAATGCAAACTTCAGCACTTGAAAGCTCAAATGCTGATCTTAGCACAAGCTTGACAAATCTCATCATCATACAAAGAGCGTATCAAGCAAACTCAAAAACGATCACAACAAGCGATCAGTTGCTTAACACACTCATACAGCTTAAACAATAAGCTTTTAAAAGCTTTTTAAGCTAAGCCTAGCCTAAGTGGGCTGGGCTTAAAATCTAGCTTGTTATATGAAGTGAGTTAGATTTTTATAAAAAATGAAAAAGCCTTGCTTTTTAAGCAAATTTGGAATGAAATTTGCTTTTAAGTAAGTTTTAAATGCTTCTTCGTGAAGCAAAATCAACTAAAAATTAAGCTGATTTTAAGCTTAATTAAAACAAGTGAAAAGAGCTAATAAAAGCTTCTTAAAGGTCCGGAGCATCCTTTGTCTTCCTTAAATTTCCACTCCGGATCTTTCAGAGGCTTTTTAAGCCTTGCTTTACAAGTCTATGATGTAGCCTTGTAATACGAGACTTTTTTGTGGGCTTGACAAACCTTCAATCTATTGCAAACTCGCTCTTTTTTAAGAGTGAGTTGCAAAGATACGCCTAAATAACACTTGTTTAAGCACTTGTTTTTATTGTTAAACTGGGTAAGATAAGCTGTATTTGTGAGCTTTTATTATCTAAGGAAGCTTTCAAGTAAAACTCCATCAACTCCTAATTTATAGGCTTTTTCAAGTTCTTTTAAATGTGGCACGAGAAGCAAAACTTTACTATCAAAAAGATAAAATTCAGCCATTTTGCTTGCCTTTTGGGCTAAGTTTTCATCTTTAAGCAAGATAAAGCTTGCTTTTAGGGCATTGGCAAGTAAAATTTCATTTTCATTTTGAGCTAGGATAGCAAATTTAAAGTCTTTTTCAAGACAAAGTTTGATGAAGTTTTCATCGTATTTGAAGCAAAATATATTATTTTCATCTTTTTTATCATCGCTTTTGAGCTCATTTTCGCTCAAAATTTGCTTAAAATGAAAACTTTGTATGAGTTTGTGTCCAAAGATCAGCATTTTTATCCCTTGAGTTAATTTATTTAGTTTTATCTTTTATCAGCTTTTATAGTTTTTAATGTCTTTAACGCTTCAGCTCCTTTGATAAAGCAATATTTTCTTTGTTTGTCATTGATGATTTCAACTTCTTTGAGGTGCATAAGCTCATTTTCAAGCTCGCTTCCTTTATAAAGTAAAAAAAGCGAATTTGTATCAAAAAATCCCTCGCAAAGCTTGATAAGTGGCTCAACTTTCATCAAGGCTCTTGAGGTGATGAGATCGGCTTTAAATTTGGGCTTAAAAAGCTCGATTTTTTCTTTATGAATGTGTAAATTTGCAAGCTTTAAACGCGTTTTTATAAGTCTTAAAAAGGCTGATTTTTTAGCATTTGGCTCAAAAAGATGAAAATCAGCCCTTAAAAAAAGAGCTAAAAAAAGAGCTGGAAAACCTGCCCCAGAACCTATATCAACCGCTGTTTTAACAAAGCTTAAGTCTTTAAAATCAAGCGCTTTTACACTATCATAAATTTCTTTATCTAAGTCTTTAAAATGGCTAAGATTATGCACTTTATTAAATTCACTTAAAAGCGTTTTATACTCTAAGCATTGATTTTCAAACTTTTTTTGCTCGCTTAAACTTAGCTTTTTGATATACTCAAGCATTTTAAAGCAAATGCCCCATTTGTTCTTGCTTTACCTTAAGATAGCCTTCATTAAAGCGGTTTGCTTTGATTAAAATCGGCACTCTTTGAAGCACCTTAACGCCTAAGCTATCAAGCTTTAAGGGGTTATTTGTAAGCAAATTGACTTCTTTGATTTGATAATGCTTGAGTATAAAATCAACAACTTCATAATGCCTCTCATCAGCCTTAAAACCAAGCTTGAGATTCGCTTCTATGGTATTTAGCCCACAATCTTGCAAGGCATAAGCATTGACTTTATTAAAAAGCCCTATTCCACGCCCTTCTTGCCTAAGATAAATGATTAAACCGCCGTTTTTTTCTATATAATCAAGTGCAAACTCAAGCTGAGGACCACAATCGCATTTTAAGCTTCCTAAAGCATCTCCTGTAAGGCATTCTGAATGAATTCTTATATTAACAACACCCTTTAAATCGCCTTTTATGATACATAAATGCTCTTTTTCCTCGCCACTTGCAAGCTTTTCTTTAAAGCTTTGAATTTGAAACTGCCCAAATTTGCTTGGTAAATTTGCTTGATCTGAAATTTTTATATCCAAAATTAAGTCCTTATCAAAATAAAATATGTTAAAATCGCTGTGATTTTACCAAAAAAAAGGAAATTAAATGTTTAAAAGACTAAGAAGATTGCGAATGAATGAAAATTTAAGAGCTATGCTAAAAGAAACTTCCCTAAAAATAGAGGACTTCATATATCCGCTTTTTGTGGTAAATGGTAACAATGTAAAAAAAGAAATTTCTTCAATGCCCGGTGTGTTTCAGCTTAGTATTGATGAGCTTTTAAAAGAGTGCAAGGAACTTGTAAGCTTAGATATCAAGGCGATCATACTTTTTGGGGTGATAGAAAATGAGCTAAAAGATAGCTGTGGCAGCGAAGCGCTTGATGAAAACTCACTCATTGCAAGAGCTATTAGGGCTATTAAGGCTGAGTATCCACAGCTTTTTATCATCACTGATCTTTGCTTTTGTGAATACACCGATCATGGACATTGCGGTATCATTGATCCGCACACTAAAAGCGTGGCAAATGATCTTACCCTTGAAATTTCAGCCAAGCAAGCCCTAGTGCATGCAAGAGCTGGAGCTGATATGATCGCACCAAGTGGTATGATGGATGGCATTATCGCTACTTTGAGAAAAGCCCTTGATGAAAATGGCTTTGAAAACCTACCTATAATGGCGTATTCAACTAAATTTGCTTCAGCTTTTTATGGACCTTTTAGAGATGTAGCTGAATCTGCTCCAAGTTATGGAGATAGAAAAAGCTATCAAATGGACTATGCTAACGCTAAAGAAGCACTTTTAGAAAGCCTTGAAGATGAAAAGCAAGGCGCTGATATACTCATGGTAAAACCAGCCCTTGCATATCTTGATATCATCAAAGAGCTAGCTCATCACACTTTGCTTCCAATTTGTGTATATAATGTCAGCGGCGAATATGCTTTACTTAAAGCTGGCGCAAAGCTAGGCGTGATAGAGTATGAAAAGCTAATGGTAGAAACGATGATCGCCTTTAAAAGAGCTGGCGCAAAGCTAATCATCAGCTATCATGCTAAAGAAGTAGCAAGGTTGATAAAAGAGGGGAAAATTTAAGGAAAAATAAAGTTTTATCGCTAAGAAATTTGCTGTGAGGTATAATATTTTAAAGACAAAAAGAGCAAAAAAGAATGATTTTTTGCTATAATTTTAATTTGCGTGAGAAAGGATAATCATGAGGCATTGTTTGACTTTAAGGGATTTTAGCAAAGATGAAATTCTAGCTCTTGTAGCTAAGGCTAGCGAGCTTAAAAAAAATCCGCAAAAATTGCTTATCGATAAAACTTTGGCGATGATTTTTGAAAAAAACTCTACACGCACTCGAATGGCTTTTGAGCTTGGCATTACTCAGCTTGGCGGTAAGGCTTTGTTTTTAAGCTCAAATGACTTGCAACTTAGTCGTGGCGAGCCTATCAAAGATACGGCTAGGGTTATTGCGAGTATGGTTGATTTTGTTATGCTTAGAGTCAATTCTCATGAAACCTTGCTTGAATTTGTTAAATACTCCAAAGCACCTATCATCAATGGCTTAAGTGATTTGTATCATCCAACTCAAGTTTTAGGGGACTTGCTTACCATCAAAGAATACAACAAAAAAGGCAAAATCGCTTATATAGGCGATAGCAACAATATGTGTAATTCTTGGCTTATCACGGCTTCAATACTTGGCTTTGAGCTTAGCATTGCTACACCAAAAGGCTATAAGATCAACGAAAATGTGCTTGAGTTTGCACTCAATGAAGCTAAAAAATCAGGTGCAAAACTCAGCTTTACAAATGATAAATTTGAAGCCCTAGCAGGTAAAGAAGTCATCATCACTGATACTTGGGTTTCTATGGGACAAGAGGCTGAAAAAGTAAAGAGGCTTAAAGACTTTGAAGGTTTTATCATCGATGAAGAAGCGATGAAAAAAGCTGAAAAAGAAGCGATTTTCTTGCACTGCTTGCCAGCGTATAGAGGCTATGAAGTAAGCGAAGAAGTGTTTGAAGCTCATAGCAAAGAAGTGTTTGATGAGGCGGTAAATAGGCTTTATGTAGTAAAGTCTTTGCTTTGTTTTTTAGACGCTCATCGTTAAAAGATAAAAAGCCACCAATACCACACCCCAAACAAAGTTACTAAAACAATACCAACAAGGGTAAGTAAGCTTCCAAATTTCATCATATCTAAAGTTTTAATCCCACCTTGAGCAAAAACTATAGCATTTGGCGGGGTTGAGATAGGGATCATAAAAGAAAAGCTCGCACAAATCGTGATGATAAGCATAACAAGCATGCGGTGCGTTTCATCTAAAAAGCTTGCTGTAGCGACATTAATGATAGGCAAGATGATAGCAATAAGTGCTGTAGTGGATAAAAAGCTCGTAGCAACGATAGCACAACAACTTGCGATAAACACAAAAAGCACAAAAGGCAAATCCTTAAAAAGCAAGAAAAACTTCTCAAATGCCCCACTTAGCTCAGCTTGAGAAAAAGCTGTGGCGATACAAAAGCTTGCTCCAAACAAAAAGATAAGTTCATAAGGTATGGATTTTGAATCATTCCATGATAAAAAGCCTATTTTTGGCAAAAACATCATCAAACCAAAGGCAAGCAAAACCACATTTTCATTTAAGCCCAAACCATTGTAAAATGGCTTTATAGGCGAGTTTATAAAAAGAGTGATGAGTAAAGCGCACAAAAATACAAGCAAACGTTTTTGCTCTTTGGTGCTTTTCATCTGTGTAAAAGCTTCTAAATTCAAGCTCTTGCCCTCAGTATTAAAAGAAAGAATTTTAATCATCGCAAAAAGCATAAGCAAAGTGATAGGAAGCATCATAAAAATCCAAGTTGTAAAGCTTAGACTTGGCATGTGGATATTTTCTAAAAAGCCAAGATAGATTAAATTTGGCGGACTTGAAATAGGCGTTGTGATCCCACTAATACTTGCTGCAAAGGCTATAGTAAGCAAAAAACGCGTTCTTAAAAAAGTATCATCACTGATTGACATCGCAACAGGTAAGAGTAAAAGAGCTACGGTTGAGTTTGACAAAGCAGAGCCAAGCACTATACTTGCAAAGCCAAGAGCGCAAATCACACCTTTTGGGGTTTGAGGAAAGCGGCTTAAAAAAGTCTTGGCGATCACCTTGTGAAGTCCTGTTTTTTCAGTAGCTGTAGCAATCATAAAGCCACCTAAAAACAAAAATATTATGGGATTAGCATAATTTGCAGTGGCTTGCTTTGTCTCTAAAATTCCAAAACTAGGAAAAAGTATAATAGGAAGCAAGGAAACAACGCCCATAGGCAAAGCTTTGTTCGTCCACAAAGTCACCAAAAGTGCCATTATACCAAGCAAGATAGAAACTTTAATGGAAGCTTTGAGGTAAAAAAATGCTATCGCTGTAGCGATGAGGGCAAGAAATATTGCCAAAACCAAGCCTAAAAAAATTTTAAAAAATTGCTCATCTTTTAATTTTTGTTTGTTAAGCTGGGCTTTTTGGCTCATCTTTACTCCAAGATCGCTTTTTGAAAAAGATTATAACTTATCTTAGCTCAGTTTGTGTAAAAAAGAAGCAAAATTTAAGAAAGCAAGGTTTCATTTTGTAAATTTTATAAAGTTTTTATTGTTAAAACTATCCTGAAAAGTTCTTTCATTTTTTATCTTGCAACTTAGCTTGTGCTAAAGTTTTTAAAGCTTTTTCTCTTTTTGTTTTATCTTTCTAAGTCAAAAAGTGCTATAATCTTAAAATCATAAACGAACAAACAAGGAAAAATTGATGAAAAGCCTAGAAAAACAAAGTAAAAGCCTTCAAAAGATAGATGAATTAAGTCAGAATTTAGGCATTAAAGCAGATGATAAAACTATACTTGAACTCAAAAATACCCAAAATGAAAACGAAAAAATTTTAAGCCTTAAAAGCGGACATTGGCAAGCTCCTGAACCTTGGTTTGTCATCGATGAAGAAGATAATTTGCATACTTTGATTTCAATCAATAGCCTTAAAAGTATGCTTGAAGGACTTAAAGAACTTCAAAAAGAAAATTTTGAGCTTAGGCTTGAAAAGGCGATTTATCAGCAAATTCCCATTGATTTTAATGATGTTTGGATTGTGGCGATGGACGAGATCAAAAAACAAGCTAAAAATAACACCACTCAACTTAATATCGATCTTTCAAAGCTCATGGAAAATATCAAAAAAGAACACCCAAATCTTTTTGTCGATATGGAAAGTCTTGTCATGCAAGGTGAAGCACAATGAGAGATTATAAGGCTTTTGTGAAGTATTCAAAACCCGGACCTCGTTACACTTCTTATCCTACGGCTTTAGAATTCAATGCTGAGTTTGCATATCAAGATTATATAAACATTCTTAAGGCTCAAACAAGGGATTTGTCTTTGTATTTTCACCTGCCTTTTTGTAGGAGTGCGTGTTATTTTTGCGGCTGTAATGTCATTTATACTGCTAAGGAAGAAAATAAAGAGCGGTATTTAAAGTATCTATTTGCTGAACTTGATCTTTTAAAAACGCACATAAACACACAAAGAAAAGTCGTTCAAATGCACTTTGGTGGTGGCACACCGACTTTTTTTTCAGCCTCGCAACTTGCTTCTTTAATCACTAAGATAAAAAGTGTATTTGTGAATTTTGATGATAAGGCTGAGCTAAGCTGTGAGATTGATCCTAGGTTTTTAAACGAGGATCAAGCTGAGGTTTTAACACAAAATGGCTTTAACAGAATCAGCTTTGGCGTGCAAGACTTTGATGAAAAAGTGCAAAAAGAAATTCATCGAATTCAGCCCTTTGAGCTGACTTTAAAAGCGGTAGAAATGATGCGTAGCAAGGGCGTTAAGTCTGTAAATATGGACTTGATTTATGGACTACCTTTTCAAAATTTGCAAAGTTTTAGCAAAACTCTTGAAAAAGCCTTGCTTATAAATCCGGATCGCTTTGCGATTTTTAATTACGCTCATGTGCCTTGGCTTAAAAAAAATATGCGTAAATTTGATGAAACAACCCTACCAAGTCCAGATGTCAAGCTTGAAATTTTAGAATACTGCGAAAAGTTTTTAACGCAAAATCATTATAAAATGATAGGTATGGATCATTTTGCAAAACCAGATGATGAATTGTTTAAAGCCCTAGAAAATGGCTCTTTGCATAGAAATTTTCAAGGCTATACTACTAGAGGCGGAGCTGATTTAATCGGTGTTGGGCTTACAAGCATAGGCGAGGGTATGAGTCATTATGCGCAAAATTACAAAGATATGCCAAGCTATGAAAAGGCTATTGATGAGGGCAGACTTCCTTTTGAAAAGGGCGTGCTTTTAAATGATAATGATAAGTTGCGAAAGGCTGTGATTATGTCTTTGATGGCAAATTTTGCTCTTGATATCAAAGGTATTGAGCGTGAATTTGGTATTGATTTTAGGACCTATTTTGCTAGGGATTTAGAACTTTTAGACGAATACAAAGACTTTTTTAGCCTTGATGAAAATGCCTTAAAAGTCAATGAAACAGGGGCTTTGCTGATAAGAAATATCGCTATGTGTTTTGATGCGTATTTGCAAAAATACCGCGATCAAAAAGTTTTTTCAAAAACGGTGTAATAATGCTTTTAAAAGATATAACAAATGCGTGTGTAAAATGTGGCAAATGTATCCCAGCTTGCACTATCCATGAGATCAATGCTGATGAAACAACGAGTCCAAGGGGCTTTTTAGACTTAATCGCAGCGGTAAAAGAAGAAGAGCTAGCGCTTGATAAAAATGTCAAAAAGATATTTGAAAGCTGTTTTTTATGCACAAATTGCGTGCAAGCTTGTCCTAGTAGCTTGCGGGTTGATAGTGCGATCGAGGCTATTCGTTTTGATTTGGCTCAAAAATACGGCATTGCTTGGTATAAAAAACTTGCTTTTTTCTTGCTTTCCAAACGCAAGATTATGGATATAGTGGCAAAATTTGGCTATGTTTTTCAAAGCTGTGCTTTTAAAATTCAAGGACAAAATAGCATTGCAAATGCTGATAAAAAGGGTGATTTACAAAAAAGCTTTGGTATGAGAGCAAGATTTTCTTTTCCTATGGTGAAAAAAGGACGTTTGCTTATAAGCTTAAACAAAAAAAGCTTTTTAAACTCACAGCCTGAATTTGTAGATAATGGCGGAGCAAAAAGCATAGGCTTTTTTGTGGGTTGCTTAGCAAACTATGCTTATACAAGCACGGCTGAAGCGGTTTTAACCATCGCTAAAGAGCTTAAGATCAATGTGGATTTAATGAAAGATCAAGTATGCTGTGGAGCGCCTCAGTATTTTACGGGCGATTTTAAAAGAGTTGAGGTTTTGGCTAAAAAAAATATAGAATATTTTGAAAAAAAACTTGAGACTCTTGAAGCTATCATTGTGCCAGAAGCGACTTGTTCGGCAATGTTAAATGTGGATTATGAGCATTTTTTTGAACTACTTAATCAACCTGATTGGGCTAAAAGAGCAAAGCAAGTTGCAAGTAAGATCGTTTTGGCAACAAAATATTTTTATGAGCAAAATGAGCTTTTAAGCTTGCTTGAAAAAAGAGGCAAGCAAGATTTGCTTATCACTTATCATGATCCTTGTCATGCAAAGAAAATGCAAGGCGTTTTTAAAGAGCCAAGAGCTTTATTAGGGGCGAATTTTAAACTCGTAGAGCTTTCACAAAAAGATACTTGCTGTGGCTTTGGTGGAGTGAGTATGCAAACTGAGTATTATGAAAATTCTTTAAAAGTTGGGCTTAAAAAGGCAGAGGATATCAAAGCCAGCAAAGCTCAAATCATCAGCGCAGAATGCTCAGCCTGTAGAATGCAAATTTCAAATGCTCTTACTCAAGCTCAAAGTGAAGTTTTGTTTAAAAATCCACTCGAGCTTATCGCTTTGGTGCTTACAAGCCAAGAGCAAGCTTAAAGCCAAAGAAAAACACAGCCCCTAAAATCCCAGCAACTGGCAAGGTGATGATCCAAGCCAAACCTATAGGCTTCATCATCGCCCAATTTGCGTTTTTATTATACAAGCCTATGCCTAAAATCGCTCCTATGAGTATGTGTGTAGAGCTTACCGGTATGCCAAATTGTGTCGCAAGCAAGATCACTATACTTGCACCAAGTTCTGCGCTAAAGCCTGTTGTAGGCTTGATTTGTGCGAGTTTTGAGCCAACCGTTGTAATCACTTCTTTTCCCAAGAACCAAAGCCCTATCACAAGAGCAATACCAAACATCAAAAGCACAGCAAAAGGCACAGGAGAGCTTGGATTAATCACGCCATTTTTAAACACATCTAAAATCGCCGCAAAAGGCCCTAAAGCATTTGCAATATCATTTGCACCATGTGAAAATGCAAAGCTTGAAGCAGTAAAAATTTGAAACCAAGAAAAAATGCGATCTATAGTTTTGTTAAGTTCTGTTTTCTTAACTATCCTAACCACCGCAAAAGTAAGTGTATAAGCGATGATACCGATGATACAAACAATCCAAACATTTTGTATAGCATTAAGCGTGCTTACTTTATCAAGTCCTTTAAACAAAAACATAGAAGCAATAATCATCGCTGCAACGCAACCAACCATAGGAATATGCGTTTTAGCTTCTGTAAAAATATCCATATTTTTTTCTTGTTCTTTATACTCTTTCATTTTATTTTTATAAAAACTTTTTGTTTTTTCATCATCATCTTCATCGTCTAAAACGATAGCACTTAATTCTTTGATCTGCTCGCTTTGAGGCATTTGCTTAAGATTTGAGAAAAATTCTTCTTTGAAATTTTTCTTTTCTTTTTTGATGATTTTAAGGTTTTCGCCAAGCTTTTGTGAAGGGCTTAAAATTTTGCGGTGGATATAAGAAAAGATCATATAAGAAACCAAGCCACCCAAAAGTGGAGAAATCACCCAGCTTAAGGCTATCCTGCCAATCTCAAGCCAATTTACCATAGATAAAGTTTGCGCTCCGCTAAAATAAAACGCCCCCATAGCCACACTTGCACCAACTATACCACCTATAATGCTGTGAGTAGTAGAAACAGGCAAGCCCTTTTTTGTCGCTACAAAAATCCATAAGCCAGAGCTTAAAAGAGAAGAAAGCATAATAATGACAAAAAGCATAGGATTTAAATCAGTTGGAAAGACAACTATACCGCTTCGTATAGTTTTAGTCACTTCACCTCCAGCAAATACTGCCCCGCTAAGCTCAAACACAGCCGCGATGATTAAGGCTTGTTTGATCGTGATTGTTTTAGCCCCAACACTTGTTCCAAAGGAATTTGCAACATCATTTCCGCCTATGTTAAATGCCATAAAAATGCCAAAAACACTCGCTAAAATAAATAAGATCAAATAGTGATTTGGGATATAATTATATCCCCATATCCAAAAGCAAATCACGCTGATAACAAAGATAAACAAAGCCGCAGCATTATCTCTTAACACGATAAAACCTTTTTTTAATGATTTTTAAATCATCATTATAGCTTGATTTCGCTTTTTTTGCTTTTAAAAATAAAAAATTTACTTGAAAGTGTTTAAAAATGGCGTGAAGAATGCTTTGTTTTTATGAGCTTTAAGGCTGATTTTACCGCTTCTTCATAACTTTTTGTACTCAGTTTTGCATTTTTATAAGCCTTATCAAAAGCAGTGCCATGATCAACACTTGTTCGAATGATAGGTAAATTCAAGCTAATATTTACACTTTTTTCAAAATACAAAGCTTTAAGTGGAGCAAGCCCAAGATCATGATACATACTTACAAGGCGGTTACAATGCTTTAAAGAAGCTTTGCTAAAGGCTGTATCAGCGACTAAAATTTCAGGGATATAAAAATGCTTTATATGCATTTTTTGATAAAGCATATCATATATCTTAGGTTCTTTTAAAAGCTTTTCTAGGATATATGCATCATTATTTTTTTCAAAATATGCTTCTAAAAAATTTTGATTTTTATGATTTTCTTTTAAATTTAAAAAAACATTGCTTATCTGCACAGCTTTTCTCATCTTTTCTTCTTCAGCTCCACCAATCGCCCCATAATCTCCTGCGTGCGGATTAAAGCCTAAAACGCCTATATTTTTAAAATGAGTTTGTGTGTAAAAGTTAATCAAAAAGCGAGTTAAAGCTGGAATTTGGATACGCTTGCTTACCTCATTTAAGGGGATATGTTCGGTAAAAAGAGCAACAAAAAGCTTAGAACAACCAAGCATCATAATAGCATCTTGTTTAAAAAAATCACTCAAAGCCCCAGTATGCCCCTTATAGTCTATATTTGCAAGCTGCCAAGCTTTTTTATGAATGGGCAGGGTAATTAACGCCTTTGCAAAGCCTTGTTGGGTAAAATAACACGCACTTTGAAAACTTAAAAAGCTGTATAAACCGCTGTTTTTATCAATCTTTGAAGCTTGAATGCTAAATTCACTCTTACTTTTACTTTGAATAGGGCTTATAAAGCTTGAGATACGCAGTTTTTTTGAGCTTTTATCTTCTTTAAATTCAAATACCTCGCCCTTATCAAACTCAACGATATGAAAATCATCATCTAGGTGCAAATCAAGCTTTTTAAGCCCTTGTTTTAAAAGTCTTTTATGGATAAAATAATAAGGCTCGCAAAATTTTGAAATTTTTTTATGACAAGTCAGCAAAAGCTCCAAACCTATGCCATTAATATCGCCTATGCTGATGGCGAGTTTTGGGCGTTTTTGAGGTGTTTTTTTCATACAAGCAAACTTTTCATCTCTAAAATGGCTTCTTTTAAACCGACAAAAACCGAACGCGCAATGATACTTTGTCCTATGTTAAGCTCTTTGATCTCTTTGATTTGGGCTATATCTTTGACATTTTTATAATTTAAACCATGTCCAGCCACGACAAATAAATTTAAACTTTGAGCCAAAGCAGCTGCTATTTTAAGCCTTTCTAGCTCATTTTCAAGCTTGAGCTTTAAGTTGCTTTTATCAAGATCAAATTCTTTGATCTTATAAGGTGTGCGTAGGATATTGCTAAAAAGGGCATTATGTAAATTTGCATACACTCCAGTGTGAAGCTCTATGCTATCGGCATTTAAAAGCTTGGCTTTAGAGATATCAGCTTCGTTCGCGTCTATAAAAAGAGAAACTTCAATCCCAGCTTGCTTAAGTTTGTTAATATTGCTATCAAGCCCTTTTATATCGAGATTTAAGCCGCCTTCTGTGGTAAGTTCTTGCCTTTTTTCAGGCACTAAAGTAACTTTGTAAGGCTTATAACGCAGGGCGAGCTCTATCATTTCATCAGTATTAGCACACTCTAAATTCACTACGCTTTTGCAAAGTGTGGTGATCTCTTTAAGATCGTTTTCATTGGCATGTCGGCGATCTTCTCTTACATGAAGCGTGATAAGATCAGCATATCTTGCAGCTACAAATGCTGCCTCAAGTACTTGAGGATCATCAACCTTTCGAGCCTCTCTTAAAACAGCGATATGATCGATATTTACGCCTAAAAGCATGATTTATCCTTTGAATTTAACTTAAAATGAATACATACCTCATAGATCAAAAGCTTGATTTTGCTTTTATTAAAGCCTTGAAGCTTCTTTTAAAAAACATTTTAAAGCCTTTTTTTCTTTTACCTTTATATCATAATAAATTAGACTTAAATATGCCTTAATCTCAGCCTCACTTATACCCCTACTTTGGGCATAATGCTTGAGTATATAGTTTGGAATTTTAATCTTTTCTTTATCAAACTGACTTAAAATTTTTGCAAATAAAGCCTTTTTTCTAAGGCAAGAAAAGCGAGCAAACACAAAGGGTAAATTTGTCTTTTCATACCAACACTCACACAAATCAATATAGGCATTTGGCTCTTTTAAATAAAGCTTTAAAGCCTTATCGCCTATGATTACTCTGCCTTTTTGTTTTAAAACACGAGCTAGGGCATTTGAAGTTGCTGAAGCTGTGTCTTTTGCTGACTTGGTGTTTTTTTCAACAAGGACGGATTTGACTTTTTTATTGGCACAAATTCCAAAGTCTAAATTCTGGTATTTTTTACGCGCACTTTCTATGCTTGAAATTACAGCTGCGTCTATGCGTGCGAAAAATAAGTCACGATTAAGCTTACTTGGCACGCCCTTTTTATACTCCATAGCCTTTTTAAAGCCATTTGGCAGGGGGTATTTTTTAAGATAGATATGCAAGGGCAGTAAATTGATATAATCAATCTTGCCAAATATCATTTCTTCATCGCCTTTAAAAAGGCATTTACCCTTAGTTCTAGCTCATCTAAGCCTATAAATTCAAGCACTTCAAAGATACTCGGGCTTACTGAACTTCCAGTAATGGCTATGCGTAAGGCTTGGGCTAGATCTTTTAGCTTAGCATTTTTGCTTTCTAAAAAGCTATTTGTAAAGCCTTCAAGCTCGCTTGCTTTCATTGTGCCAGAGTTTTTTTCAGCCTTTAAAGAAGTTAAAAAGTCCTCTAAAAGCTCTAAGCTTGCCTCGCTGATAAATTTTGCCACTGCTTTTTCATCATAGTTTTGCGGGGTATTAAGTATGCTTTTTGCAGAACTTATAAGCTCTAGCAAGGTTTTTGCCCTTTCTCTTAAAAGATCAAGTAAAAACTCTCCTTTGCTTATGCTAGAAAAATCAAAGCCAAGCTCTTTTATATGCTCATTTAATTCCTTAAAAGCTAGGGTTTTGATATAATGAGCATTGAGCCATTCAAGCTTTTTAAAGCTATAAGTTGAAGCACTTTTGCTAATATGACTTGGATCAAATATCTTTTTAAGCTCTTCTAAAGAAAAAATTTCATCATCGCCATGACTCCAGCCCAAACGCACTAAAAAATTTAACAAAGCCTCAGGTAAAAAGCCTAAAGCCTTATACTCCATCACATCAGTTGCCCCATGCCTTTTTGAAAGCTTTTTGCCATCCTCGCCGTGTATCATGGCTAGATGATAAAATTTTGGAACCTTAAAGCCTAAAGCCTTATAAAGCACGATTTGCTTAGGCGTGTTTGAAAGATGATCATCGCCTCGTATCACATCACTCACACCCATTAAAGCATCATCAATCACAACAGTAAAATTATAAGTTGGGCTTAAATCGCTTCTTGCGATGATAAAATCATCTATTATATCCTTTACCTCAAAGCTTATATCGCCCTTTACGCCGTCGATAAAAGAAATACTTCCTGTTTGAGGTGCTTTAATCCTCACAACCGGTGCAATCCCAGCTGGTGGCGTGCCGGTGAAATCTCTATAACGCCCATCATACCTAGGTCGTTCTTTTCTAGCTTCTTGAGCCGCTCTTAGCGCGTCAAGCTCTTCTTTACTCATATAACAATAATACGCCTTGCCCTCATCAAGCAATTGTTGGATATAAGTTTTATAGATATCAAAACGTTTGGATTGATACTCTATAGCTCCATCATAATCAAGCTTGCACCACTTAAAAGCTTGTATTATAGCCTCAGTTGCTTGCTGGCTATTGCGTTTTAAGTCTGTATCTTCTATACGCAACAAAAACTTGCCCCCATTTTTGCGTGCATAAAGATAATTAAAAAGTGCTGTTCTTAAACCCCCGATATGCAAGTATCCTGTGGGGCTTGGAGCAAAACGAGTTGTTAAATTTTGCATTTTTTGCCCTTTAGTAAAAATTTATTGATATAATGCAATATTTATACTTAAATAAAGGTTTGATATGAAAAAAATTTGCTTTTTTTTATGCTTTTTACTCTCTTTAAATCACGCACAAGAAATCAATTCTATCGCTATCATCGTTAATAAAGAGCCTATCACCTCCTTTGAGATTAACGAAGCGATGAATGAACTTAAAGTGCCAAGAAATCAAGCTATATCTATGCTTATAAATGATCGTTTAGAAGAGAGCGAAGCTAAAAGAATGGGAATTTTTATCAATGAGTTTGAACTTGAAAACGAGTTAAATAAAATGCTAGCTCAAAGTGGGGGCAGTATGCAAAGTCTGCAAGCAAGTTTAAGCTCAAGTGGTGAAAGCTTGGAGGATTTTAAAGAAGATTTTAAAAAGCAAATGCAAAGAAAAAAGCTTTACGAAGCAGTGGCAAGCGGAGCAAAAATCGATAATAGTGAAGATGCGATGAGATCGTATTTTGAAACACATTCAAATGAGTTTGTGCTTTACGCAAGCATTGATGTTAATATTTTTAGCTCTTATGAAGCAAAGGATTTAGAAAATTTACAAAAAGGTGGTAAAAAAGCTTCTGGCGTGAAAGAGCATAGAGAAAATTTAAACACAAGCAATGCTGATCCACGTTTGCTCGCCTTTCTTTCAAGACTTAATATCAACGAATTTTCGCCTATACTCCAAAACAGCGGCGAGTTAAGCATTTATCAAGTCAAAGCCAAACATCAGCCTCAAACACTGCCTTTTGAGCAGATTAAAGAAGAGGTAGCAAATGTCTATATCAACGAGCAAAGGCAAAATTTTATTAAGGATTTTTTTGATAAAGCAAGGGCAAAAGCGACGATACAATACCTTCGCTAAAGCCCATTTTTACATTCTTAACCAAATTTAGCTTGAAAGTGCTTCATAAATTCACACAAGGTTTTAACCTGCTCTAAAGTGATAGCATTATAAATACTCGCACGAATTCCACCCAAAAGCCTGTGTCCTTTAAGTCCTAACATATCTTGCTTTTGGGCTTCTTCGATGAAAATTGGCTCAAGCTCAGCATTTGTGGCTATATTAAAGCTCACATTCATCAAAGAACGATCCTCAACCTTTGCATGCCCCTTATAAAAGCCCTTGCTTTCATCGATAGTGCTATACAAAAGCCTAGCTTTGGCTTGATTGTTTGCATGCACCTTATCAAGTCCGCCTTGCTCTAAAAGCCATTTCATCTCTAAAGCAAACATATAAATCGCAAAGGTTGGCGGTGTGTTAAATAAAGAATTATTTTCGCTGTGAATGCTGTATTTAAGCATACTTGGTATGTTTTTTTGCTTAGATCTTTCAAGCATATCTTTGCGGATAATCACACAAGCAAGCCCTGAAATTCCAGCATTTTTTTGCACGCCTCCATACAACACACCTATATTGCTAAAATCAACCTTTCTTGAGAAAAAATCACTTGAAGCATCGACGATTAAAGGGCATTTACTCTTTGGATAGCTTTTATACTGCGTGCCATAGATAGTGTTGTTTGAGCAAATATAACCATAATCAGCATTTGGCGAAAACTCAAATTCTGGGATATAAGAAAAGCTTTGATCTTCGCTACTTGCGATGACTTTGTGCTTGATGCCTAAAATCAAAGCTTCTTTAATGGCTTTTTTTGTCCAAATGCCAGTATTGACATATTCGCATACTCCATTTAAGGCTAAATTCATAGGAATCATCGCAAATTGAAGGCTTGCTCCACCTTGCAAAAACAGCACTTCATACTCATCATCTATGCCATAAAGTTTTTTTGCATTATTCATCGCTTCAAAATGCACTTCTTCAAAAACTTTGGTTCTATGGCTGATCTCCATAATAGAAAAGCCCTTATTTTCATAGTCTAAAAGCTCTTCTTGAGCTTGTTTTAAGATACTTAAGGGCAGGGTTGATGGACCTGCGCTAAAATTGATTTTTCTCATCTGTTCTCCTTTGCAAAATGAAATTATAGCTAATTTTGTGCCGCGATACAAACACCTTCTCTTAAACCCTCATCAACAACGACGAGCTTTTGCCTATCAAACAAAGCAAAAAGCAAAAACGCTCCAGCGATAAGAAAATGGCTTCTGTCTTTTCCTACCCAAAAATCAGCTTGAGCTTTACTCATCTTTGAAAGTTTTAAGGCAAAATGCAAAAAGTCATTCTGCCTTAAAAATGTGCCATTAATAAGCCTTGCTTGATAGTTTTGATATATTATGCCTTTTTTAAGGGCTGCTACGCTTGTAGGCACACCAGAATTAAGCACCACAACCCTGCCCTGAAAATGCTTTAGTTTTTGCAAAGCTTCATCACTTTGCTTAAAAGCCTCAAAAGCAAGATGTTTAAGGAATCGATCTTTAAGCAAAAACTCAAGTTTAAGTTTTTTATCTGTGTTATTTTTTAAAAAATATCTTGTATTAAAGGCTGATAAATTCGCATTTTGAGTAAATTTAAAATTCGCTTTTGCTTTTTCATAAAAAGAAATGATACCAAAATCAAAACTTTGTGAGAAGTTCTTAAAAGAAAGCTCACAGCTTGCTCCACCCAAATCACAAAATGCAAGATTTTTTTCCATAAAATTTAAGTTTTTCAGCGCATTTTTCATACCCAAAACGCTCAATCTAGCCTCTTCATCAGCACTAATAAGCCTAAAATTTACACCAAATTCTTGTTTTAACTCTTTAAAAATCGCCTCAGTATTGCTTGCTTTGCGAAACGCAGCCGTAGCTACTGCATAAGCATTTTTAAGCTCAAAACCCTGATTTTCAAGCTCCTTTAAAGCATTTTTAAGTCTTTCAATCGCTTTTTGAGAAATTTCTTTGCTCTTGCTTAAATCACGAGCCGCGCCGATAACAAATTCAGCTTCTTTTATCGCCTTAAAACGTTCATTCATTTCAACAGCTCGAAGCGTGTTTGAGCCAAGATCAATGCCAAGCATTTTTTCCTTTCTTTACTTACAATTTTCATAAATTTTTTATGTTATTTTATAATAATATTTTCGCCTTATCGCTTCAAATTTAACTTTTTTATCATTAAACTCAAAATTATAGATATAGTTAGAAAGTTTTATATAAATTATAAATTTGTTAAGTTTTTTTATGAATTTAAATATTTTTTAAAGTATTTTTAAAGCTGATTTTTTGTAAAATGTTTGAGTTAAAACTTAAATACAAAAGGAGAGCCAATGAGTGCATACATTAACAAGGTGCTAGAAAATATCAAAAAAGCTTCTCAGCCTACTTTTTTACAAGCTGCTACTGAGGTTTTACATTCTATAGAGCCTATTTTAAAGGCAGATAAAAGATACGAACAGCACAGCATTTTAGAAAGACTTGTGGTGCCAGAAAAAGTTACTCAATTTCGCGTTGTGTGGATTGATGATAAAGGCAAAGCTCAGACAAATTTAGGTTATCGCGTGCAGTTTAGTTCGGCTCTTGGACCTTATAAGGGCGGACTTCGTTTTCACCCAAGTGTAAATTTAGATGTGCTTAAATTTTTAGGCTTTGAGCAAATCTTTAAAAATTCTTTAACAGGACTTATGATAGGCGGTGGTAAAGGCGGATCAGACTTTGATCCTAAGGGTAAGAGCGAGGGCGAGATTATGAGATTTTGCCAAGCTTTTATGTTAGAACTCAGTAAAATCATCGGAGCAAATACTGATGTGCCAGCTGGCGATATAGGCGTTGGTGGGCGAGAGATAGGCTATATGTTTGGAGCGTATAAAAAGCTGACAAATTTATTTGACGGCACACTTACAGGAAAAGGGCTAAAATGGGGCGGAAGCCTTGCAAGGACTGAAGCTACAGGCTATGGTTGTGTATATTTTGCTGATGAAATGCTTAAAAAGGCAAAAGATTCGCTTGAAGGCAAGGTTTGTGCTGTCTCAGGAAGTGGAAATGTGGCTATTTATACTATAGAAAAACTTGCTGCTTTTGGTGCAAAAGCTGTTACGATTAGTGATAGCTCTGGTTTTGTGTATGATAAAGAAGGCATTGATCTTAAGCTTTTAAAAGAGATTAAAGAAGTCAAGCGAGGCAGAGTGAGTGATTATGCAAAAGCAAAAAAAGGTGCTGAATTTGTAAGTGTAGATAAATACAAAAAAGGCACAAATGGCGTTTGGAGCGTCAAATGCGATGGAGCTTTTCCAAGCGCGACTGAAAATGAGCTGAATTTAGCCGATATTAAAACCCTTTATGCTAATGGTTGTCGTTTTGTGGCTGAGGGCGCAAATATGCCAAGCTCTTTAGAAGCGATTGATTTTATGCTTGCTCAAAAAGACTTTCATTTTGCTCCAGCTAAGGCTGCAAATGCTGGCGGGGTAGCTACTTCTCAGCTTGAAATGCAACAAAATGCAAGCATGGCGCAATGGAGCTTTGAAGAAGTGGATAAAAAACTGCATAAGATTATGAAGGACATCTTTCATAATTCTTATGAAACCGCAAAGGAATTCAAACACGCTGGAAACCTTGTCGTAGGCTCAAATATAGCTGGCTTTAGAAAAGTCGCTGAAGCTATGCTTGAGCAAGGGTATTGCTGATAAATTTAAAATTGAACTAAGATGAGCTAAGCTTAAACTCATCTTAGTTGCTTTAGTGGTTTTGCTTTTTAAGTAGGATTGATGATATCTTATATTCTTTACATAAATTTAGACAAAAAACGATAAATATCATATAAGTTTTATTCATTATAGCGTATTTAAATCTTTAAATAAGTGATGAATGGCGTTATTAGGAGAATATGAATGAATAAATTGTATTTGAATTTAAAAATTTTAAATATTAATAGAAATTTAAAAAAGGAGTGAAAATGAAAAAATATACATTAGCGATTTTGGCTTTTTGCTTCTCTTTGCTTCATGCTTTAAGCATTGATGAAATGCTGGAGCAAGAGATTTTACCACCTAGCTTTGATTGTGCTAAAGTGGTAGATAATGATGATGAATTGCTTTTATGTAATCAATCGGCTTTGATGATAGAGTATGAAAATAAGCTTTCTGCTGCAATGGATAATTTTTATTCGAGTTATTATAGGATTGTTTCAAAGCATATAAATGCACAAGATAAAAACAAGCTTAGAAATATCTCTAAAGCAATGATAAAAGAAAGGCAAAGAAAAGTTAAAGAAGAGCTTGAGCTTACAGATTTACCAGAAGGAGCAAATCCCATTATCCCAGCGTTAAACGCGGTTGAAATGATGCAGGATGTGTATTTGGCATATTTTCAAAAAATTACGAATTTTATTTATGATGAGCCAAAGTATAAACATATCTTTGAACAAATTTTCACGCCCAATGCACAAGAGTATTATAAGCTGATACAAACGAGTGATACACTAAAAACGATTATCGACAAGGCTGCTAAAGAAGGCTTGGTGGATAAAAGAGGCAGACTCTTAGCGAAGTGATAAACTTGGGCTTAATTTTAAAAATTCTAAGTGATTTGATCTACACTTAATCATAATAAAAAGCTTTAAAGCCTCTTTTAAGAATGTGCTTTAAAGTTTTTATTGTTTTTGTGTATTATAAAATACCTTAAATTTAGCCTTAGCAGGGTTTAATATACATAAAAAAAGCTTAAAATTTGAGTGATGATTTTATCTTCTAGGGAAGCTTTGCTTTCTTTTGTATTAGCCAGAAAGCTTGTTCTAGCGATTAAGCTTGTCTTTTGTGCTTCTTTTGTGAGTGTGTTTGTGATTTGAATATTAACTTGCAAAAGGTAAAAATTTTCTACCTCATAATCATAATCAACCCTCATAAAAGGTCCATATATAAAGCCTACGCTACCACTGTTTATCTTTCTTGCGTAAGAAAATTTCCTAAAATCAACAAGATTAAGTAAAATTTCAAAGTCTGCAGCATTTGCATTTGTGGCTATACTAAAGCCCTTACTTACAAGGGCATTTTCAAGTTTTGTTTGAAGCGTATTTGGAATTTGGGCTGGATTTTGTAAATTTATACTTACACTTTTTGGTAAAGTGGTTTTGATAAAAATACCCTCATTGCTCGTTTGTATAAAGCTTTCAACCTTAGAAGCACACGCTGAAAACAAAAGAGTAAAAAAGACAAGGATACAAATTCGCATTTTTATTCTTTAATGAGAGTTGGAACCGATCTTAAACCAAGCTTTTGGTATTTTTCAAAAAGAGCGTAGTAAGTGTTTAGTTCTTTTTGAGAGACTTTATCGTAATTTTTGATATTTTCATCATAGTATTTTCTTAAAATAGCGATTTTTTGCGCGTCTGTTTTGGCGTTTTTGCTTTCTTTGTAAATCAAAGCTGTTTTTTCAAAAGCACTTTTTCCATGCACTGGAGTGATGATGAGTTTGAGCTGATTTTCTTTAAGTTCTTCTTCAATGCCTGCTAAATGCGCTCTACAATAAGGACACTCAGGATCGCTAAAAACATACAAAACAGGCTTATTTTTATCGCCTAGTGTGATGATTTGCGTTTCATTTTTAAGGGCAGCTTTTGCTTTTTGTGAAAATTCTGCTCTTTGTTGCTCTAGCGAAGTCATTTCGTATTCTTGGCGATACATTCTTTTTTGTTTGACATCAATGACTTCTGGAAAGATAAAATCATCTTGCACGAAAATAATATCTTGCGTGCTTTGTTCGCCAACTTTTATACTTAGCTCTACGCTTGTGATATTTGAGTTTTCAAGTTTTTCTTTTTTCAAAACTGAAACTTTAGCATTTGGCACTTGCATTTTAATCAAATCAGTATAAAACTTAATCGCCTCATCATTTTTATCAGCAAATGCTTGAGAAAAAACCATGCTTAAAGTAAGGGCTGAAAGGCTGAGGAGCTTTTTCATCTTTTTTTCCTTTTTATGAATTTCTTATATTGTAATTTGGCTTTGTAAATATTTCGTTAAAGCTTATTTTGAATTTCTTTTTCATCAATGAGTTTTGAGTCGTATTTGACGACTTTGTGTTGCGTGTTTTCATAAATTTCAACTATGCCTTTAAGCTTTAAAAGTTCGTTTGTATCAAGTTTTTGACTTAAAGGCAGATAGATATTTTTAAATTCGCTTGGATTTTTAAGAAAACACAGCAAAATAAACCAAAGCACGATAAATACAACAAGAACAAGTAAGCCTAAAGAAAAATACCAATCCGCCCTCTCACTCAGCACAAAGCCACCTACTACACCGCCCGCAAAGCTTCCAGCATAGCCAAAAGAATTAAACATGCCTAAAGCCGCCCCTTTTTCGCCAGCCTTAGCAAATTTAGAAGCACAGCTTTGCATAATGGGCTCATGCAAATTAAAGCCCACAAAAAACAGCACCACAGCTAAAATAAAAACAAGCCTTCCCCAGCTTAAAAATCCAAGAGCAGGCACACAAGCAAAGAAAAAATATGCCACAGCAAAGAAAACAACCCCAAGCAAAAGCATACCCTTAGCAAGCCCTCTTTTTTCCCCCAAAGCTCCAGCCATACCCATAGCCACAAAACCAGCGATCATCGAGTAAAGATAAGTATCAAACAAATCAAGTCTAAACCTTGTAAGCACCAAAGGGATCAATAAAAAGCTTATACTCATAAGCATTTTTTGTGAAAAATTTGTTAAATTCATCAAAGCAAAATTTTTCTCTATCAAAAAGCGTTTGAGTGGAGTTTTTTCATCATGTTGTATGATCTTGCTTTCTTTTGGCACCCAAGTATATAAAAGCACTATGCAAAGTAAAGTTAAAGCTATGCTAAGATAAAAAAGGCTTGAAAGTCCAAATTTTTCACTCATTAAAGGAGCGAGGATTAAAGAACTTGCAAAGGCTAAGCCTATAAATGCGCCCATTAACGCCATAGCCTTAGAGCGTTTTTCCTCGCTGATAAAATCACTAATCATCGCCACAGCCACAGCCCCAATAGCCCCAGCACCTTGTAAAGCTCTACCTAAAAGCATGATATATATATCTTTTGCTTCAGCACAAATGATTGAGCCTATGATAAAGATGAGTAGCCCCAAAAGCATAGTTTTTTTGCGTCCTATTTTATCACTTAAAATGCCAAAAGGCACTTGTAAGATCATTTGAGTTAAAGCATAAATTCCAACGAGTAAGCCCACTAAAAAAGGCGTAGCCTTATCAAGTCCTAAGGCATAGACACTTAAAACAGGAAGCACGATAAAAAGCCCAAAAAATCTTGTCGCGATGATAAATGAAAGTGGTAAGACGCTTTTTAGCATTGATTTTCCTTGATGTATTAAAATTTTAATTTTACTGAGCTTAGCTAAATTTATCATTAATACAAATACATTTTTTAAGCAAAACTAAGCTATAATAAGCCTTATTTTTCACACTTTAAGGAAGTTTATGCAAGCACAAGAAGAACTATTACTTCAAGATAAATTAAAAAGCAAATTATATAAAAATGATCTCTTTAACCTTTTAAATACCCTAAAAATACAACAAGATCAGGAAAAATATTTTAAAAGACTTTTACAAATTCCACTTAAAAGTCCTTTAAAATGCCTTTTGTGTGGTATCTTTCCATTTTTTTTGAGTTTTGGTTTGTTAAGCTTTGATAGACTTTATAAAGGAGATGAAAAACTTGCTCTGGCTAAGGCAGGGGTGGCTTTATCGTGGGTTTTGCTTGTGTGGATATCTTTTGGGGGTTATTATGTATTTGGATTTGATCCTAGTTTTTCTTCTTTTTCTATAATTTTATCTGCTATGTTGAGTGTGTTGTGGCTTGTCAATTTTGTAGATTTAAGTGTATGTTTCCTTACCATTAAAAATGCAAATTTGAAATCCCTTATGAGTGTTTTTTATCCATATTATACGAGTGTTTTATATGAACAAATACAAAGCAAAATTCAATCAAAACACAAAGAAGCTCTTTTTAAACATATGCAAAATGCTGATGAAAACGAGCTTTTAAGGCTTATGGGTTTAAGGCTTAAAAGCCCTTATCTTAGCCTTATTTTTAGTCTTTTGCCTATGTGTATATTTTGTGGTTTAAGTCTTGATCGCTTTTATAAGGGCGATTTAAAGATCGGTGTGATGAAGCTTGGTGCATTTTTGGCTGTTTTTGTGTGTATGTTATTTTTAACACCAGATATTCGTTTTTATGCTGCATATGGCTTTGCTTGCTTGTTTGTGTTTAATCTTGTTGATATTTACTTTGTGTATAAAGGTATTTGCAAAGATAATTTAGAAAAAATCTTTCAGGAAAAGGCTTAAAATTCTTTGAAATTTGCTATAATAAAGGCTTTTATGGAGCATAAATGAAGATTGTATTTGCGAGCTCAAACAAACATAAGCTTAAAGAGATCAAAGATTTGCTCAGTGGCTTTGAAATTTATGCCTTTGATGAGGTGCTAAAACCCTTTGAAATAGAAGAAAATGGCAGAAGTTTTAAAGAAAATGCTTTGATTAAAAGTAGAGCTGTCTTTGAAGCCTTAAACGCTAAGCAAAGGGCTGAATTTGTGGTTTTAAGTGATGATAGTGGCTTGAGTGTCGCCGCACTTGATAATAAGCCAGGAATTCATTCAGCGCGCTTTTCAGCACAAGGTGATGATGGAAGTAACAGAGCAAAACTCATCAAAGAGCTTGAAAAGCTTGATCTTAAAGAAAGCAAGGCTCATTATACAGCCTGCATAGCTTTAAGCTCAAATTTAGGCGAGTTTTATTCGCATGGCTTTTTGCATGGCAGGGTTATTGATACACAAAAAGGACAAAATGGCTTTGGCTATGATAGCCTTTTTATCCCAAATGGCTTTCATCAAACCCTAGGTGAGCTTGATGAAAGTGTGAAACGAGGTATTTCTCATCGCTTTAGAGCTTTGAGTTTGAGTCAAATTTGGCTCAATACTTTTTGCAAAGGAAAAAAATGAAGGCATTTATCAAATATATATTTGTAATTATTATGGCGTATGTTGTATTTATGGCTTTATACTTGTTTGTTTTGCAATCTTAGGCTTGAAAGCAAGCTAGGTAGCAAGATAAGACTACCTAAAAGCAAAAGTATCATCACGATAAGAGTTAAAAAGCCAAAATAAATCGTTGGGATAAAATTACTACTCATCATAACACTAAAGCCTAAAATAATGGCAACCTTGCTTTGAAACAAAGCTGATCCTATGTGAAGATGAGAAGCTATTAACGCTTCTTGCAAGCTTTTTTTGCCAAGCTCTTCTTTAAATCGGTAAATATAATGTATGCTATCATCTACGCCTATACCTATACAAATAGCTGCTATAGTTATACTCATAAGATCAAGACTTAAGCCCAAAAAGCCCATAAAAGCAAAAACAAGACTTAAAGGAATGATATTGGCAAGTATGCCTACAAGAGCAAGTTTAAAGCTTTTAAACACCAGCACAAAAAGGGCAAAAATCGCTATAATCACAAAAACAAGAGTATTAAACTGCGATGCAAAAAGACTTTGAAGCATATTATTATAAAGGAGCATTATGCCACTAAGCCTAAACTCAAGGGCTTCACCTTGCAAAAGCGTGCCAAGTTCTTCATTTATACTTTTTAAAAACTCATTTCTTTGAAGCGTTGCATCAGAGTCTTTTATACGCATAACAAAGCGAAGTTCGTTCTCATCAACATTGACAAAGGGATTTAAAAGTTCATTTTTAAAATTCAAAGGTAAATTTTCATACAAAAAAGCCAAAGCAAAATCATCTAAATCTTTACCCTCATTGATACTTTTGCCAAGTATTAAAAGACTATTTAAGCTAAGAGTTGAGCCGACAAATTCCTTTTGAGTAAAATAATCATGCACTTTTTTAACCAAACGTATCTTATCAGCACTAAAAAAATAAGTCTTTTCTTCAGCCAGTGCGTTAAATTCATCTTCAAAGCTATCTTGAGTAGCTTGCAAGCTTTTGTTTTGAAATCGAAGCACGACTTCTAAAGGCATAGTGCCACCCAAATGTTCGTCAATAACAAGCAAGCCTTTTTTAATCTCAGAACTTTCTTTAAAATAATTCACAAAAGAATTTTCAACCCTAAGCTGTAAAATTCCAAAAAAAGCGATGATAAGGCACAGCACACTGACAAGAAAAACAAGTTTTTTTCGCCTAAAACTAAAATTCGCACACCATGCCAAAAAGCCAAAATTAAAGCTTTGCTCAAAAAGCTTCTTGCTAGCAAAAAAAGGCATCAAACACGCAAAGAAAACAAAGCTTAAAACAAGACTTATGCTTATGCCTATACTCATCATTATACCAAGCTTAATGATAGGCTCTATATTTGAAAAAATGAGGCTTAAAAAGCCAATGGCTGTAGTTAAGATAGCGTAAAAACTTGGTTTTAATTTCGCCAAAAGTGTAGCTAGAGTAAGTCTAGCCGAATTTGCTTTTGGAAATTTTTTATTAAGATGAATAAAATGCGTGATAAGATGGATAATCAAAGAAATACTAATAATAAGCATAAAAGCAAGATAATTTGATGAAATCACCGTGATCTTAAAGCCAAGCAGAGCAAACACTCCACTTGCCACACTTAGCGAGACAAAACAAGTTAAAAGTGCTAAAAATACAAAAGAAATTTTGCGAAAAAACAACCACAAAACAAGCGTTAAAAGCAAGCTTAAAGCCACGCCATACACCCACAAATCAGCCTTAATATAACTAATCATATCATCAGCGATCATACTCACACCGCCAAGATAAATCGCACCGATTTGCTTTTCATAGTGCGAAGTGATGGCTTTTATGGTATCAAGTCGTGTTTTATTTTCGAGTTTATTTTGCTCGCTTATACGATCAAGCTTGTTTTGAATTTGAGCTTTTAAGGCTTCATTTGTTGTATTTTGACGCTCTTTTATAAGCTCAAGATACGCTAAATTTGGCTCAAAATACACAATCAAAGCTGTAGTTTTGCCATCTTTTGAGATGATATTGTTTTGATAAAAGGGGCTGTTTAGAATTTCAGCTTTAGCTTTGCTTTTGTTAATATCCTCATCAGCAAGGCTTGGGATATGCTCAAGTAAGGCTTTTAAGTCTTCATTATCTTTGCTGGTAAGCAAAGGAGCGTTGATAATGCTTAAAATTCTTTGCACGCCTTTGATCGCTTCAAGTTCGTTTTGCAAATTTTGTATCATTTTAAGATTGGCTTCGCTAAAAGGATTTTCATCCTTAAAACGCAGAGCAATCATTAAAAAATCATCACTCTTATAACGCTCATTGATCTGTCTATAAAAGCTTAAATCCTCATCATTTTCTAAAAGCAGGCTATCAGCACTGGCATCAACGCTAAGTTTGCTGGCAAAAAAGCTTAAAAACACACATATACTAAGGCTTATAAAAAGTGTAAGTTTAGCGTGTTTAATGAGGGTTTTAAACAGAGTTTCAAAGATCATTTGCCCTCAAAATCAATCGTTTTAAGCTTGACAAGCAAACTTTGAAAACCTTCTTTTTCAAACAAATCAGCAAACTGGGAACGATAAGTTTGTATGATAGAAATACCTAAAACATCGACATCATAGATCAACCATTCATCATTTTTGGCTTTGTAGAATTTAAAAATGATATTTTTAGCTTCACCATCTATAACCATAACCGAGTGAAGCCACACTCTTGTATCGTTTTTTTGCTCGAGTTTTTTTACTTGGATACGCTCGTTTGTATAAAGGCTAAGTTTGCTCGTAAAACTTGATTTGAGCTGGGCTTCAAAAGCTGTATCAAATTCAGCTTTTTGGCTCGCACTAAGCTTATCATAGTTTTTTGAAAGACTAAGTTTTGCCATAAGTTTATAATCAAATATAGGATCAAAAAGCTTAAAAATCCCATCAGCAGCTTTGCTTTTGTCCTTAGCGGTATTTTGCAATAAAACAAGGCTTTTATCTATATTTTCTTGCATGATTTGTGGCAGGCTCTCAAGTTTTAAAGCAAAGGCATAAAACACGCTCAAACAGAGTATGCAAAGTATTTTTTTCATCTTTTATCTCCTTATTTACTCATCTCAATCCGCCTTTTTTCATACGCATCGCGCAAAAACGGATAGAGATTTGGGGTATTAAAATAAATCTCATCAAAAGTATCAAGTTCAAAACTCATATCATTCATTATAATATACGAATTTACACCAACGCTTAACAAAAATGGATCAATATAACCAGTTGGGCTAGAGTACCAATTTACCGGCAAAGAAAGCGTATCTCTAAGATTGCTTGGTCCTAAAAAAGGCAGCACAAGATGAAAGCCACTTCCTACACCCCAATGAGCTAAAGTTGTGCCAAAATCGGCTGGATATTTGGGGATATTTGTCTTACTTGCCGCGTCGATAAAACCAAAAAAACCAAAAACAACATTTACACCAAAGCGTTTAAGTTCCGTGCCAGCTTCTTTGAATTTAAACTGCAAGACATTATTGATAAAACGCAAAGGCATAAATATATTGTTTGTGAAATTTCTTACCCCATATCTTATAAAATCAGGCGTAACATATCCATACGCTTTACTTACCGGTCTAGCAGCGTATTTATAAAAGCCAAGATTAAACGAAGTCATCACTTCATTATACCCTCTTAAAGGATCATACACCTCAAAGCTAAATTCTTGCTCAAAGTCCTCAAAATCCTGCCCAAAACTCAGCACGCTTAAGCATAAAAAAAGACAAAAGATAATTTTTTTCAAATTCTTCCTTAAACAATCAAAGCTAGGATTTTAGCATAAATTAATAAATTGTAAAGTTAATGTTAAAAGTAGCATTTAGCTAGTTTTAGCACCACAATGTGCTTAAAATTTGAGTTTTATATCTTTTCCCAAAAAAACTCTATCCATTCATCTGTTTTTTTTACCTTAAATTCAGGCTCTAAAAGGGCTTGATCTTTGTAAAATAAGCTTGCCACCTTAAATTCTATCTTTGGAAATTTTTCTTTTAAAATTCTTAAAATTTCTTGCATGGTTTCACCACTATCTATGATATCATCAACAATTAAAACTTTGTCAAATTTACTTAGTTTGGGGATATTAAAAATTTCTATATGCCCTAGCTTTGCAGTATCATTATAATGGATAGAATTCAGTGTAAAAATCAAACGAGTATTGATATGCATAGCTAAAAAATGTCCTAAAGTCATACCTCCTCTAGCTACTGCAACGATAGCGTCTGGGTTAAAATTGTTTCTTATTTGTTTGGCTAAAACTTTGACATCTTTTTCAAATTCCTCATACGGATAAACGATCATTTTTTCCTCCTATCTAAAAAATTGCAAGCAAAAAACAAGCAAAGAAATCGCACTTAAAGCCAAAATGCCAAGTGAAATTTGAGAAAATTCCCTACGAAATATACGCACTAAGATATACGCTAAAAAGCCAAAAGCAAAACCGGTTGTAATCGAATAAGTCAGTGGCATTAAAATGATGATAAAAAAGCTCGCAACGGCTACGGCTGGGTCTTTAAAGTCTATGTCTTTGACATTCATAAACATTAAAATTCCTACCATAATAAGCACTGGATAAATCGCACTTGAAGGTATAGCCTTAAACAAAGGCAACAAAAATAAAGTCAAAGCAAAGCAAAGCGCAACCACAAGGGCAGTTAAGCCTGTCCTTCCTCCGCTTTCTACTCCAGAAGTGCTTTCTACAAAAGCTGTAACTGTTGAAGTGCCAATACCAGCTCCTATCACTGAAGCTGCAGCGTCTGCACTTAAGGTTTTACCAAGTTTTTTATCTCCTTCTTTTTTATCATCAAAAATTTTACCCCGCACCCCAATGCCAGTAATCGTGCCAACCCCATCAAAAAGCTGAGTTACAAAAAAAGTCAGTATAATAGGGATCATTGAAAGCTCAAGGGCTGCTTTGATATCAAGTTTAAGAAATATTTCACTTAAGCCATTTTCTCCGCTTAAATTTGGTAAAGAAAAGATTTCTTTTGGAAAACTTGCCCCATTTATGCCAAAAATCCAAGCAATTAAAGAACTTACAAGTATGGCTAAGATAAAAGCTGCTTTAAGCTTAAAAGCCCAAAATAAGATCACCAAAAACAAAGCAAAAAGCCCAAAAAGCACCTTTGTATCCTTAAAATCCCCCAAAGCAACAAGGGTGCTTTGATCGGCTTTAACTATGCCTAAATTTTGCAAAGCCACAAAGGCGATAAAGGCTCCTATGCCAGCTGATATAGCAAGTCTTAAGTCCTGTGGTATGCTCTTTACGACCCAGACACGAAAATTTGTAAAAGAAAGGAGTAAAAAAACAACACCAGAGATAAACACTGCTCCTAAGGCACTTTGCCAAGGGATATTTAAAGCTACGCACACACCAAAGGTAAAATACACATTCAAACCCATGCCAACACTCATAGCTATAGGAGTGTTGGCATAAAGGGCATTAATGGTAGTTGCGATGATGGTTACTAAGGCTGTGGCGATGATTAAAGCATCAAATGGCATACCACTATTAGAGACTATGCTTGCATTGACAGGGATAATATAAATCATAGTTAAAAAAGTGGTAAGCCCAGCTATACACTCAGTTGCAATGTTAGTTTTGTTTTCTTTAAGCTTGAAAAAATCCATCTTAAGCCTCTATTGAAGTTTTAGATAAGATTTTATTATAACATAAATTCGCAAAAACAACTCAAAATTTTGTGTCTTGTTTGGTTTTTAAGCCTTTTTATCCAACTCCTCACACATTTTTTCAAATTCATTATAGTATTTCCAAGAAGCGATAATGTCAGGGCGAGTTTGTTTGATATAAGCAAAATTTTTATCGAAAAGCTCTTTAAAAATCTTTCTGTATTTTGTTTCTTTTCTTAAAAAATCAAGCATTTTTTCATTAGTCATACCCCTACTCTTTGTTTCTTTCCAATGTTCATTAAGTTCAAAATGAAATTTTTTAATCCATACTCTTACCTTTTCACATAAACACAAGTCTTTATTAAGAATTTCATATTGACTTTTGTCAATTAAATAATAAAGTTTTAAGTAAGGACTTTCAATCTGCAAAAAATTAGATTCATTAAGCTCTATTATATCATTTTGAGAAGGCACAAAATTATTAATGACAATGTTAATCTCCTCATTGACATAAAGAGTTATTGGTAATCCTAAAGCATAAGCTGCGGCTTTATTAGACTTTAGATAGGATATATCCTCAAATTTTACACCTTTTATATTTAATTTCTTGCTCAAAGCATTGATAGTAGAAAAAGTGTTGTCTGGTAAATTTTCTTGAAAATCTACAATAATATATTTATCAAAATTCTTACAAGTTTTTAATACATAATCATAAAACATCATCATATAAAGCAAGCTTTCATGATAATAAAGATCAAGTCCTTTAAAAGTTGCATATTCAACGAGACGCTCTGTGACTCCGCCGTGAAGAAATCTTGTCCGATCAGCAATTTCTTTAAAGTTTGTATCATCAAGTGTTAAAGATTTATAATATTTTTCTCTTTGCTTTGGCCAGCGAACATTTAAAAAACTTGTTAATGAGTCGATAGGATCTCTAGAAGCAAGAAGTGCAAGAGTATTTTTAGGTAAAAGATGCATTGTTTTATCAATATCTTTATTTCTATAATACACAGCATCAAAATCGATATTTACTCGCTCTTTCTTAAGCAAATTAAAAATTCTTATATAATCTCTTTTACCATTTCTTAATGTGGTTAAATTAGCCCCAGCCGCATTTAGTGCTGAGCATAGTGCCCCTCGCCCAAAAGTATGCGGTAAAAAAGCAACAAATCCACATTTCCTCGGCAACCCCAAATTCAACTCCCAAGCAATATCAGCTTCTATATCAGCATAAGATAAACCTTTATTAACAAATAAGTTTTTATTAGTTTTATCCTCATCTCCTACACTCTTTTGTCTTTGTTCTAAATTCTCATTTAAAACATCACAATCAAGCAAAGCAGGATAAGGATGTTTAGTCTCAAGATATTTTTCTTTAAATT